>CAXTTP010000123.1:0-8180 GCA_964247195.1 uncultured Sphingomonadaceae bacterium | reverse complement strand
GGACGGGCTCGACACGCCACAGTTTCAGGGCGGCGGCTGTCCCTATGAGCTGCTGCGCTGGTCGAAGTTCAAGAACGAAGCGCCCGAGCGCATGTACGAGATCGTTGCCGATCACCTGATGCCGTTCCTTCGCGGCTTAGGCGGGGCGGAGAGCGTGATGGCGAGCCACATGAAGGGCGCGCGGTTGGCCTTCACCAAGCCTGCGCTGCTCGACAAGCTCGTGCAAGGGCTCGACAAAATTCAGATGGACGATCGCGACACCAAGGGCGACGTCTACGAATACCTGCTCTCGATGATCTCCAGCGCGGGCGAGAACGGCCAGTTTCGCACCCCGCGCCACATCATCGATCTGATCGTGCGGCTGATGGACCCAGGCCCGGACGACACCGTCTGCGATCCCGCCTGCGGCACCGGCGGCTTCCTGATGATGGCGGCCGAGCATGTCCGGCGCGAGCATGAGAAGGCGCTCAACACCGCAGGCGGCTATCAGCGGTTCGAACGCGCCTTCACCGGCTATGATTTCGACGAGACCATGCTGCGCATCGGTGCGATGAACCTGATGCTGCACGGGATCGAGGAACCGCGCATCCTCTACCGTGACAGCCTGGCCGAGGGCGGCGGCGACGATGCCGGCCAGTACAGCATGATCCTAGCCAATCCGCCATTCGCCGGCAGCCTGGACAACGAGACCGCGTCGAAGGACCTGCTCAAGGTCGTCAACACCAAGAAGACCGAGCTGCTGTTCCTCGCGCTGTTCCTGCGGATGCTGGCGACCGGCGGGCGCGCGGCGGTGATCGTGCCCGATGGCGTGCTGTTCGGATCGTCCAAGGCGCACAAGGGCATGCGCCAGAAGCTGGTCGACGAGCACCGGCTGGAGGCGGTGATCTCGCTCCCCTCGGGCGTGTTCCGCCCCTATGCCGGGGTTTCCACCGCGATCCTGATCTTCACCAAGACCGGGCGCGGCGGCACCGATCAGGTCTGGTACTACGACATGCAGGCGGACGGGATCAGCCTGGACGACAAGCGCAATCCGCTGCTGCCCGAGGACCTGCTCGGCCCCGCGCCCGCCAGGCCGCTGACCGCCGAGGAGCATGCGAAGAACAACCTGCCCGACCTGCTCGCGCGCTTCGCGAACCGCGAAGGCGGCGAGCGCGCCAACCCGCGCACCGCGCAAAGCTTCTGCGTGCCGCGCGAGGAGATCGCGGCGGCGGGCTACGACCTGTCGATTAACCGCTACAAGGAAGTGGTGCATGCGGAGGTCGAGCACGCCGCACCTGCCGACATCATCCGAGAGCTGCGCGCGCTGGAGGCGGAGATCGCCAATGGGCTGACGGCGCTTGAGGAGATGTTGGGGTGAGTGTCGCCTCGGTGCCTCTCGCGGAGCTGGCGTCTATCAATCCGCCCGCTCCGAAACTGCTGCCGAACGAGCAGGTCAGCTTTTTGCCGATGGCAGACGCGTCAGAGGGCGGAACCGTCGCGATCAGCGCTTACCGAGCCTACTCAGAAGTGAAGACCGGCTACACCGGCTTTGAGACCGGTGACATCCTCGTTGCCAAGGTCACACCCTGCTTCGAAAACAACAAGATTGTGCGAGCGGACCTGCCAACCAAATTCGGCTTCGGCTCCACCGAGTTCCATGTCGTCCGGCCGGGCGCGAATCTCGACGCGCGATTTCTCCTGCATTTTCTCCGTCAGGATTGGGTGCGCGTTGCTGGAGAACGTCGGATGACCGGCAGCGGCGGGCAGCGCCGCGTTCCCAAAGCGTTTTTGGAGAACCTGGCAGTTCCCGGTCTCAGCGTGCCCGAGCAGCGGCGGATTGCGGCGATCCTGGATCAAGCGGACAAGCTACGCTGTCTGCGCCGCCAATCCCTTTCCAGCTTAGGGGCTCTGAAGCAGTCCATCTTCGACTGTATGTTTGGCAGAGTAGCAGCGCCGAAAAATCTGACGTTGAGCCGGCTCGCCAATCTGGCTGAACTGATCAACGGCGATCGTTCGTCCAATTACCCTAGCGGTGCCGATATCACAGACGTAGGCATTCCATTCTTAAGTACTACGAACATCAGAAACGGCGAACTCGATCTAACTTCCTGCAATTTCATAACTAAACAGAAGTTTGCGGCGCTTTCGCGTGGAAAGCTTGCTCGCAACGATATCATAATCACTCTGCGTGGAACTCTCGGTCAGTGCGCTCTTTTCGACTGTGAGTATGAGACTGGGTTCATCAATGCTCAGATGATGATTATCCGATGCTCGGAACGCGTAGTCCCTCGCTACCTTCAAGAGTATCTCTCGCTTCCGTCCGTTCAATCCCATTTGAAGGCATCAAATTCCGGCACGGCTGTTCCGCAGCTGACCGCTGCGCAGATGAAGGAGCTTGAGATAGTTGTACCAGAACCCAGGGCTCAGCGAGAGTTCGTCCGCCGGTTTGACCGTGTGGATGGAGTTTTTCGCGACAATGTTGGACACTTGAACGATATGGACAATCTCTTCGCCTCCCTCCAGCATCGCGCCTTCCGCGAGGAACTCTAGGCCGTGACCACCGAACCGGGCCACCGCAAGACGCTGAGCCTCGCGGGTGCCGCGAAGCCGCGCGCGGCGCACGGTCCGGCCGAACAGTTCGGCTTCCTCGCATCCTTCGCCTTCCTCGCCGATCACGTCGGCATGGCCGAGCGGCAGGCGCTTTCCGATCCGCGCGGCGCCGCTGTCCATTGCCGCCTCGCGGTCGAGGCGATGATGGTCTGGCTGTTCGATCATGATGCCGAGCTGAAGCGGCCTTATGGCGATCATCTCGCCGCGCTGATCGCCGAGCCGAGCTTCCACAAGCTCGCCGGCACCACGATCCGCACCAAGATCGACCTGATCCGCAAGATCGGCAACCGCGCCGCGCATCCCGGCCAGTTCGCCGCCAGCCAGTCGGTCAGCGCGCTGCGCGAGCTGTTCCACATCGGCATCTGGTTCGCGACGCGCTATGCGCAGGATCCGCCGCCCGCCGAACTCGCCTTTTCGGCCGATCTGCTGCCACGGGGTGACCCCGCGCCGCAGACTAGCGCCGACCAGGTTCGCGCGCTCGAGGACGCCGCCGAGCGCGGCCGCGAAGCACTGGAGGCCGAACGCCGCGCGCGGATGGCCGATGCCGAGAGCCGCGCTGCGCTCGAGGCCGAGCTGGCGCAGCTGCGCGCCGAGGTCACCGCGCAGCGCCGTGCCAATGAGGGCCGCGACGCCGACCATGACTATGACGAGGCGACCACCCGCAACGAGTATATCGACGTACTGCTGCGCGAGGCGGGCTGGCCGCTCGCCGATCCCCGCGATGTCGAATTCCCCGTCCACGGCATGCCCAACGATCGCAGCGCCGATGGCAAAGGCAATGGCTTTGCCGATTATGTGCTGTGGGGCGCCGACGGCAAGCCGCTGGCGGTGATCGAGGCCAAGCGCGCACGCAAGGATCCGCGCGAGGGCAAGGAACAGGCGCGGCTCTATGCCGATTGCCTTCAGGCGCAGTTCGGCCAGCGCCCGATCATCTTCTACACCAACGGCTATGATCACTGGCTCTGGGACGATCTGCGCTATCCACCGCGCGCCATTTCCGGCTTCCTGACCCGCGACGAGCTGCAGCTGCTGGTGCAGCGGCGCGAGACCCGCCTGCCGCTGGCCGATGTGCCGACCAACCGCGCCATCGCCGGCAGCGGGCGGCGCACCTATCAGGAAAAGGCGATCCGCGCGGTCTGCTACCGGTTCGAGGATGTCGCGCGCGGCGGCGAGAACCACCGCAAGGCGCTGCTGGTGATGGCGACCGGATCGGGCAAGACGCGCGTCGCGATCGCGCTGTCCGACGTGCTGATGCGCGCCAATTGGGCCAAGCGCATCCTGTTCCTGGCGGACCGCGTGCCGCTGGTGAAGCAGGCGGCGGGCAATTTCCGCCGCTATCTCCCCGACAGTTCACCGGTCAATCTGGTGCTGCATCCCAAGGGCGAGGGGCGCGTCTTCGTCTCGACCTATCCGACGATGATGAACCTGATTGAGCGCGGGCGGCAGGAGGGCAAGGGGCGCTTCGGCCCCGGCTATTTCGACCTGATCATCGTCGATGAGGCGCATCGCTCGGTCTACCGGAAATACAAGGCGATCTTCGACTGGTTCGATGCGCCGCTGCTCGGACTCACCGCCACGCCCAAGGACGAGATCGACAAGAACACCTATTCGCTGTTCGAGCTGGAGGACGGTGTTCCGACCGACGCCTATGACCTGAAGCAGGCGGTGACCGACGGCTTCCTCGTGCCGCCCAAGGCGATCGACGTGCCGCTGCGATATCCGCGCGCGGGCATCCGCTACGACGATCTCACCGACGCCGAGAAGGACGAGTGGGACGCGCTCGACTGGGGGGAGGACGGACCGCCCGACGAAGTCGATGCCGCCGACGTCAACGACTGGCTGTTCAACATCAACACGATCGACCTGATGCTGAAGCAGCTGATGGAGGATGGACTGAAGGTCGCGGGCGGCGACCGGCTCGGCAAGACTATCATTTTCGCCAAGAACCACCGCCATGCTGAGTTCATCGTCGAGCGGTTCGACGCCAACTTTCCGGCACTGAAGGGCACGTTCTGCCGCCTGATCGACAATCAGGTGAAGTACGCCCACGCCCTGATCGAGGAGCTCGAGGAGCCGGAGAAGGCACCGCACATCGCGGTGTCGGTGGACATGCTCGATACCGGCATCGACATTCCCGACGTACTCAACCTGGTGTTTTTCAAGATCGTCCGCTCGAAATCGAAGTTCTGGCAGATGATCGGGCGCGGCACCCGCCTGCGCGAGGGCATCTTCGTCGATGCTGACGGGCAGCGCAGCGACAAGGAATATTTCTACGTCTTCGATTACCTCGGTAATCTCGACTATTTCAACGCGCAGATGGACGGCGCCGAGGCGCGCGCGGCGGTGCCGCTGGGCGAGCGGTTGTTCGCGGCGCGGGTCGATCTGCTCGGCCTCATGCAGCCGGCACGCAGTGCGGTGCGCTCACCGGTAAGCGGGTATCGCGTCGAGGGCGAAGAGCCCGGGCTGTACGAAGGCGCCCGCAAGCAGCTTCGCGACGAGGTGGTTGGTATGCCGCTCGACAACTTCATCGTCCGCGCGAAGCGCCGACATGTCGAGAAGTTCCTCGACGCCACGGCTTGGGAGCATCTGGGCGAAGAGGACCGACACGAGCTGGTCGAGCACGTTGCAGGATTGCCTACCAGCCTGAGTGACCCCGATGTGGATGCCAAGCGCTTCGACTTGCTGTGCTTGCGCATCCAGTTGGCAATGCTGCGGAGCGCCACCTTCGCGCCCCTACGCAAGGCGTTCACCGCGCAGGTTCACCAGCTCGAAGCGAAAGGCGCGGTACCCGATGTGGCGCGCCAGATGGCGTTGATCTTAGAGGTGCAGACCGACGAGTGGTGGACCGATGCGACGCCTGAGATGGTAGAGGTCGCGCGGCGTCGTTTACGTGGCCTGATGAGCCTGATCGAACTTGAGAAGCAGGTGATCGTCACCACCGATCTTGCCGACGCGATGGGCAGCAAGCGGGAGGTCGAGCTTGTCGATCTGGGCGGGGCCTCCTCACTCGCACAATTCCGCCGCAAGGCTCGAGCCTATGTCGACTCTCATGCCGACCACGTTACGCTGGCAAGGTTGCGCCAAGGACGGCCACTCACATCAAGCGACTTGGATGAACTGCAGAGGCTCTTCGTCGGTGCAGGCATCGTCGGGGATGGTGACTTCCAGCGCGTTCGGCAACTGCCGGACATGCCGGATTTCATTCGATCGCTCATCGGCCTCGACCGCCGGGCGGCGCAGGCGGCATTCAACGAGACCTTGGCAGGAACAACGCTCTCAGCGCGGCAGATCGATTTCGTCGAGCGGATTGTCGACTACCTGACTGCGTCCGGGAAGATGGATCCTGCTGCGCTCTACGAGCCGCCTTTCACCGACAGCGCACCAAACGGCATCAGCGACTTGTTCGACGGAGCAACGGTGACGCGGATCGTAGACACGCTTGGCAACTTCGACCCCAAGATGATCGAGGCGGCGTGATCTGAGACCTGCGGGCGGGTCAGGCACCGCCCACAAAGTCGGCTTTGCGTGGCTCTCTGCAGCCTCGCGATCGAAGCAAGCCAGCCATGTCGTACGGTTTCGGAGCTACAAGGCGAGCCCAGTGCCCGGCGGGGATTTCACATCGATCCAGAAGCGCATCCCACTTGTGGGGACGTACGAAGCGTCCATGCAGCGCGCTGCGGTGACAGCTTCGGCAGAGTCCGATCCAAGTGCCTAGGTCATAGTAGTTTTCTGCATGCTCATCATCAGCCGCTGCTTCGCAGATGCTGCAGGTCGCCGGCCTCTCCACACTGCCGAGCCGACACAGCCAGTTCGACAAGGCAGCAGTGCGGTTGCGCTCCGCACCGCTAAATCCGTTGTACTCGCCGGAGCTCCCCAGCGCCGACGTCACCGGCATGACCAGAGCGGCCGCGGACCGAACCACAGTTCCTTGCGGTGCAGGACGAACGTGCCGCCTTGGGAGCGCCGCCAGCAGCACATCTGGATCGAAGTTAGCCGACACCCCGCCTCAGCCTGCCATGGCCAGCTGCAGCTTCCGCCACTCGTCCGCCAACATCCACTCGCCATCTGACAGCTGGATCTCCCAGTCGAGCCAGCCGTTCCTACTCGTTCCCGTCACGGCTTGGGAAGCAGCCGAGAACGTGCCCAGGCGTCCGGCAAAACCGTGGATCACCAAGTTGCTGCTCGCAACGGCTCCGGCGAAGCTCTGACCTGCGTAGGTGAACCGGCATCTCGTGCCTTCGGGCGGAAGCCCGATGCGCTGGAGCTTGGTAAGATCGCTGACCCCGTACCCGGCGGCGGCCAACGCCGTCCGCTTGGGCTCGATCCAGATCCTGCGAGCTACCTCGAATAGTGAGGTTGCCCGTTGCACGATCGCTTCCTCGTCCCACCGATCGAAGCCGTGCAGCTCCCGGTTGAGAGCCAGACTTGAGTGCGAGCGGACGGCCGGCATTTTGACGCTGTAAGGCCCGTTGGACACCGACGAGTTCAGGCTCTGCGTCAGAAGGGTCAGGTTGCCGAGCGTGTCCACGTGCAGATCGCGCTCGCCGGCCCGTACAAGCCAATCCGTGTCGGCTTCTGCAGGGTCTATGTCTTCAAAGCCTGGGAGCGGCCACGAGGCGCGCCACTTCTGAGGCAGGATGTGCTCGATCGTCAGCGCGGACTTGATCTCGACATCCTCGCTGAGCGCGGATCGCTTCGCCTGCTCGATGGCCTCGAAGATATAGCGCAGGCGGGGCTGGCGAGCGCTTTTATACTGCGGACGCGATAGCCAGGCCTGCCGCCACTCGCCGTCATCCGGCCATCGATCAAGGTCCGTCTGTCGGTCGGTTAGATACTGCACAAGAGCGGCCACCTTGTCGCTCTCCGCAGCCCGCAGGCGGACAATCAGACCGACGAAGAAGCGATTATAGCTCTTCGTGGTGAGCCCACAGATGTCGCGACGCAGGATATAGCTTTTAAGAACCCCAAGAGCCTGCTCGAGACCCGTACCAATCTCTGCCTCAGTCGCGAGATAGATGACCAACGGCATCGCGGTGGACACGTCGAATGCGTCTGCAAAGCGGCCGAAGTCTCCTACCGTGTCTCGCCGATCCTGCTCGAACAGACGCTGTTCGACGCTTGCGGTAGCCGAGATCGAAGCCAGTTCCGTCGGCACGTCTGCGAACGGGCGAGTGGTCAGGATCCAACGCCGGTAGCTTTCGAACAGCGCCTCAACGGAAACGATGTCACCAATGTGCATGGACAGGTGATCGGTTAGCATCCAGTCAAGCCGCTGCCGGGTCTGCCGGCCTCGTGCATCGCTCTGAAGCCAGAATGCACGGTCCAGCGGTAGCCAATGCTGTTCGTACAGCTTGTCGACGTTCAGAGAGCCGTTGCTCTGGCCCATGCCCTTCGCCCGTTGGAAGATGAAGTTCCGCATTAGGTCCGCGGCCGAGAGATCCACGCCACGGCTGTTCAACGTCTCGAAGATGGTCTGTGGATCGTCGCCACCCTCAAGCTCGATCGACACGATCGCCAGCCCCTCACGAAGCGCTTCGAACAGTTTTTCGAGGCGATGCTCGTCGAAACCGCCATCGGCCGTGACATGGGCC
>CAXTTP010000122.1:0-8183 GCA_964247195.1 uncultured Sphingomonadaceae bacterium | reverse complement strand
AGCTTGCGCCGCTCCGCCTGGACGCCGCGCGCTTCCGCACCGTCGTCGATCCCCTGCCGCAGGGGCAATGGGGCGCCGCCGGTCGCGACCGCGTCGAGTTCGAGGTCGCGACCAATCCCGGCGCGCCGTTCGGCCCGCTGATCCGCATCGCCAGCGGCGGCGAGCTTTCGCGCTTCATCCTCGCGCTCAAGGTGGCATTGGCGGAGGAGGGCGGGGCGGCGACGATGGTGTTCGACGAGATCGACCGTGGCGTCGGCGGCGCGGTGGCCAGCGCGATCGGCGAACGCCTCGCGAGGCTCGCCCGCAAGGCGCAGCTGCTCGTCGTCACCCACAGCCCGCAGGTGGCGGCACGCGCCGACCGCCACTGGCTGATCGCCAAGAGCCATGACGGGCTCGTCACCCGCACCGGCGTGCGGCCGCTGGACGCCGCCGAGCGCCGCGAGGAGATCGCGCGCATGCTCTCCGGCGCGGAGGTGACCGACGAGGCGCGCGCCCAGGCCGGGCGGCTGCTGCAGGCGGCGTGACGGGATCAATTTCGTGCTGCCGTGGTTGTCTTGGTGCCGTCAGCGACGCCGGACCGCGCCGTGGCGGACTGGAGAATTGCCTTATGAAACCAGCCGCCTCGCCGTTCTACTCCCCGCGCTACGCTGCTCCCCGGGTCTCGCTCGCGGACGCCGCCGCCAAGCTGTCGGCGGCCCACCCCTTCACGATCCTGATCGACGAGGGCGACGAGATCGTAGTCGAACTGTACGCGCCCGTCGGTGACGATCGCCAGCAGCCGCATACCCGCGACGAGCTCTACATCGTCGCTACCGGCACCGGCACCTTCCGGCGCGACGGCGAGCTGGTGCCGTTCGTCGCCAGCGACCTCCTCTATGTCCCCGCTTTCACGCCGCACCGCTTCGAGACGTTCAGCGAGGATTTCCGCACCTGGGTGATATTCTACGGCCGCGAACGGTTGCCGGACGGTGACGGCGCAACGGATTGACCGGCCGACGCGGGCGCGCCCTTCTTGATGCGGCGCCCGCGCGTCCGTAGCGAGGGGGCATGACCGCCGCCGATCCGTCTGATCGCCTCGCCTGGCTCGCCGCCGAGATCGCGCGCCACGACCGGCTGTACCACGATCAGGATGCGCCCGAGATCAGCGACGCCGACTATGACGCGCTCGTTGCCGAGAACCGTGCGCTGGAGGCGGCGCATCCGGAGCTGGTCCGGCCGGATAGCCCGGCTGGCAGGGTAGGGGCGCCCGTCACCCGCGGCCTCGCGAAGGTCGCGCATGCTCGGCCGATGCTCAGCCTCGACAACGGCTTCTCCGCCGAGGACGTGGCCGAGTTCGTCGCCCGCGTGCGCCGCTTCCTGCGCCTCGCCGAGGACGAGCCGGTGGCGCTCACCGCCGAGCCCAAGATCGACGGCCTGTCCTGCTCGCTGCGCTACGAGGAGGGCGCGCTGGTTCGCGCGCTGACCCGCGGCGACGGACAGGTCGGCGAGGATGTCACCGCCAACGTCCGCACCATCGCCGACGTACCGGAGCGGATCCCGGCGCAGGGCGTGTTCGAGGTGCGCGGCGAGGTCTACATGGCCAAGCGCGACTTCGCGGACATGAATGCGGCACAGGCGGAGGCCGGCGCGCGCCTCTTCGCCAACCCCCGCAACGCCGCCGCCGGATCGCTCCGCCAGATCGATCCGGCGGTGACCCGGGCGCGGCCGCTCCGCTTCCTCGCTCACGGCTGGGGCGAGGCCGACGCGCTGCCGGCCGAGACGCAGCTCGGCGTGATGCACGCGATCGCCGGCTGGGGAGTCCCGGTGTCGCCCGATCTCGTCCGGCTGGACACGATCGACACGCTGCTCGCCTGCTATGCCCGCATCGAGGCGGCGCGCGCCGACCTGCCGTTCGACATTGACGGCGTGGTCTACAAGGTCGACCGGCTCGACTGGCAGCGGCGGCTGGGGCAGGTGGCGCGTGCGCCGCGCTGGGCGATCGCGCACAAGTTTCCCGCCCAGCGCGCCCAGACGACGCTCGAGCGGATCGACATCCAGATCGGCCGCACCGGCAAGCTGACCCCGGTGGCACGACTGGCGGCGGTTACGGTGGGTGGCGTCGTCGTGACCAATGCCACCCTCCACAATGCCGACGAGATCGTCCGGCTCGGCGTCCACCCCGGCGATCGCGTCGTGCTCCAGCGGGCCGGCGACGTGATCCCGCAGATCGTCGAGAACCTCGACCGCGACGAGGCGCGCGCGCCCTGGGCCTTTCCGCGAACCTGCCCAGAGTGCGGTTCGGCGGCCGAGCGCGAGCCCGGCGAGGTCGACTATCGCTGCACTGGCGGCCTGATCTGCCCGGCGCAGCGGGTCGAGCGGCTGCGCCATTTCGCCTCGCGCCACGCCTTCGACATCGAGGGGCTCGGGGGCAAGCAGATCGAGGATTTTTACGGCGACGGGCTGATCCGCATGCCGGCCGACATATTCCGTATCACCGAGGAGCAGCTTCTCGCGCGCAAGAAGGACGGGCGGGTCTGGGCCGCGAACCTGTTGCAGGCGATCAACGACAAGCGCGCCGTGCCGCTCGACCGCTTCCTGTTCGCGCTGGGCGTGCGCCACCTCGGCGAGGTGACCGCACGCGAACTCGCGCGTGACCATCGATCGATCGAGGCGCTCGGCGGGGTGATCCGCGCAGGGTTGAGGACGCGCCGCGCGCTCGTGCCCGCGCCGGGCGAAACGGAGCGCAAGTTCGAGATCCGCCGCGAGAAGGCGCTCGCCGGAGCATTGCTCACCAAGGGCATCGGGCCGGAAGTCGCCGAGGCGATCCTGGCCTTCGCCGACGAGAAGCATAATCGCGACGCGGTGTTCGATCTGCTGCGCGAGGTTCGTCCGCTCGACGTGATCCACGAGACGCGAGCGTCCGCGGTCAGCGGCAAGACCGTCGTCTTCACCGGCAGGCTCGAGACGATGAGCCGCGACGAGGCCAAGGCGCAGGCGGAGGCGCTGGGCGCGAAGGTGGCGGGATCGGTATCGAAGAGCACCAACCTCGTCGTCGCCGGCGCCGACGCCGGATCGAAGCGCCGCAAGGCCGAGGAACTGGGCGTCGACGTGATTGACGAAGCGGGCTGGAGCGACATCGTCAAGCGCAGTTCCTGACGCTTGCAATCGGCAGGACGCCACCGCAAGGAACGGGCGACATGCCCGCCGATCTGAAGCTAGGCAGATTGCCCTTGCTGCCCCTGATCGGGCTTGTGCTGGCGCTGCTGGCGGTGCTCGGCGCGCTGGTTGCGCAATCGAGCCAGAGCAACGCCAACGGCTTGGTCGCGCACACGCTCGCCGTCGAGGTGAAGATCGCCGAGGTGCTGGAGCGCGCGCGCGGCGTCGAATCCGCCCATCGCGGCTATCTGATCGCCGGCAATCCCTCGTTCCGCGACGACCTGGAGAGCGCGATCGACGGGCTTCGGCGCAACGTCGTCGAGTTGCGGCGGCTGACCGTCGATAACCCGGTCCAGCAGAAGGCGGTAGGCCGTCTCGAAACGACCGTTGCGGGCAAGATCGCCTTCGCCCGTGCCGGCGCTGCGCTCGTCGAGGCCGGCAAGCGCAGCGCGGCGGTGGCTGCGGTCGACATGGGGCGCGGCCAGCGGTTCATGCTCGCAATCGAGGCACGGCTGCGTGCGATGGGCGGGGAGGAGGACCGGCTGCTGGCGCTGCGTACCGCGCGCGCCAGCCAGATCGTCACGCTCGTCGGGGTCGGCCAGGTTGCGGCGCTGCTGCTCGTGCTGGTCGCGGCCGGGGCGACAATCGGCGATGCCCGAACTCGCTTCCGGGCGATGGCGACCGCGCGCGACGAAGCGCGCGGTACCGCCGAGGCGCTGCGTCGCGAGATCGACGCGCGCGAGATCGCCGAGGGCCAGGTCCGGCAGATGCAGAAGATGGAATCGATCGGTCAGCTTACCGGCGGTATCGCGCATGATTTCAACAACATGCTGGCGATCGTCATCGGTAGCCTCGATCTCGCGAAGCGCCGGATCGAGGCCGATCCCGATCGCGCCGGCAAGTGCATCGACAATGCCCGCGAGGGCGCCGAGCGCGCCGCCGCGCTCACCGCCCGGCTGCTCGCTTTCTCGCGCCAGCAGCCGCTGGCACCGGTCGCGCTGGATGCAAACCGGCTGGTCGGCGGTATGTCCGAGCTGTTGCGCCGCACGCTCGGCGAGCAGGTCGCGGTCGAGACGGTGCTTGCCGGCGGCCTGTGGCGGACCTATTCGGATCCCGGCCAGCTCGAGAACGCGATCCTCAATCTCGCCGTCAACGCGCGCGATGCGATGGCCGATGGCGGCAAGCTCACTATCGAGACCAACAACGCCCATCTCGACGACGCCTATGCCCGGGCCCAGAACGAGGTCGAGCCCGGGCAGTATGTGTCGATCTGCGTGAGCGACACCGGCACCGGCATGTCGTCGGCGACGATCGAGCGCGCCTTCGATCCGTTCTTCACCACCAAGGAGGTCGGCAAGGGCACCGGCCTCGGGCTCAGCCAGGTGTTCGGCTTCGTCAAGCAGTCCGGCGGCCATGTCGCGATCTATTCGGAGCCGGGCGAGGGGACGACGGTCAAGCTCTATCTGCCGCGCTTCGCCGGCGCTGCCGCCGCCGCGGTCGAGCGCGCCGAGGCGCCGCTGCCGCTCCCCGAGGGCCGCGCCGACGAGATTATCCTGGTGGTCGAGGACGAGCAGCGCGTCCGCCACTTCTCGGTCGATGCGCTGCGCGAGCTCGGCTATACCGCGATCTCTGCCGGCAACGCCGCGGAGGCGCTGACGCTGCTCTCCGACAACCCGGCGATCTCGCTGCTGTTCACCGACATCGTCATGCCCGAGATGAACGGCCGCCGCCTTGCCGACGAGGCGCGCGCACGCCGGCCGGAGCTCAAGATCCTCTACACCACCGGCTACACCCGCAACGCCGTCGTCCATAACGGCATGCTCGACGCCGGCGTGGCCTTCCTGCCCAAGCCTTTCACCATCGCCCAGCTCGCCATCAAGGTACGTGAGGTTCTGGACGGCGCGGGGGTCAACCGACCGGTGTGACGGCCGCCGCGGAGGGACGTCCATCAGCGCAGCATCGAAGTCATCGACGGTAGCGGGCGAGTTCCCGCAAGCGGTCGTCATCTAAGCTGGTCTAATCGCTTGGCGGTTCACTGTCCCTGCCGCCTATGGATCGTTGCCCAGTCCCGTGATGCTGCGACTTCTGTCCCAGAACGCCCGCTCGGCCTCTTCAACCCTCGTCCTCACGCCCGAAAGCCGATCGAGTGCCAAACACCCACGTTGCCGCCATCGCGGGAAAGCGCCGCTTCGCCGCTGCCAGCGGCCATGCTATGCGGGGTGGATGGATCAGGTTGCCGTCACGCTCGACCGCCCGCCCGTCGGCGCCGCCGCCGACTGGACGGTGCCGCAGCGTTGGGAGCGCTTTACACCGGCCGAGCATGCGCTGTGGGACCGGCTGTTCGCGCGGCAGGCGCGCCAGCTCGAGGGTCGGGCGTCGCGGGTGTGGCTGAACGGGCTCAACGTGCTGCGCCTGTCCAAGCCCGGCATCCCCGACTTCGCCGAGCTCTCGGAGCGGCTGATGGCGGCGACCGGCTGGCAGGTGGTGGCGGTCCCCGGCCTGGTACCGGACGCCGTGTTCTTCGATCATCTCGCCAACCGCCGCTTCGTCGCCGGCAACTTCCTCCGCCGCCCCGACCAGATCGACTATCTGGAGGAACCGGACGTCTTCCACGACGTGTTCGGCCATGTCCCGATGCTCGCCGATCCGGTGTTCGCCGATTTCATCCAGGCCTATGGCAAGGGCGGCCTGCGCGCGCTGGAGCATGATGCGCTCGCGAAGCTCGCCCGGCTCTACTGGTACACGGTCGAGTTCGGGCTGGTGCGCGAGGACGGGGAATTGCGCATCTACGGGTCGGGCATCGTCTCAAGCCACGGCGAGAGCAGGTTCGCGCTCGACGATCCCAGCCCCAACCGGATCGGCTTCGATCTCGAGCGGGTGATGCGAACGCGCTACCGGATCGACGATTACCAGCGAAGCTATTTCGTCGTGCCCGACTTCGCGACCCTGCTGCGCACCGCGCTGGAAACGGATTTCGCGCCGCTCTACGCCAGGCTTGCGGGACTGCCCGAGATCGAGCCGGAGGCGATCCTGCCGGACGACGTCGTGGTCACGCGCGGCACGCAGGCGCGCGCCGCCTGAGCGACGGGTCAGATGCCGTCGGTGCTCCAGTTGCCGAAGCCCGCAGCACCCGTTGCGCGCTGTGGAGCGCCGGTGCCGCGGATCATGCGCAGGATCGCCCAATCGCCGAGATCGATCCGGTCTGACGCGACGAACCCCGCGGTGACATAGGCGTCGGTTACGGCCGCCGCCTGGCCGGCGAGCAACCCCGCCAGCATCACCGATCCGCCCGGAGCGACAACGCCGGCGAAATCAGGCGCCAGCGCGATCAGCGGCCCGGCGAGGATGTTGGCGACGAGCAGGTCATAGCACCGCGCCCGAAGCGCCGGATCGTCGACGCCGCTCGCCACGACCAGCGCGATCGCGTCGGCGGGGATCGCGTTGGCGGCCATATTCGCGGCCGTCACCTCGATCGAGATCGGGTCGATATCCGACGCAATCAGCCGTGCCTCGGGCCAGAGCGCGCGGGCGGCGAAGGCGAGCAGGCCGGTGCCGGTGCCGATGTCGGCGATCTCGCGGAAGCCGGCGCCGCCGGCGGCAAGGCGGTCGAGCATGGTCAGGCAGCCGGTCGTGGTCTCGTGGTGGCCGGTGCCGAAGGCGCGGCCCGCCTCGATATGGAAGGCGATCGCGCCGGCGGACGCCGTGCCGGCATGGGCGGCGGTGTGGACATGGAAGCGGCCGGCCCGGATCGGCTCGAGGAACGCCTGCGAGAGCGTCACCCAATCCTCGTCGCGCACCGGCAGTGCCTCGGCACGATGGCCGGCAGCGCTCGGCACGAGGGAGCGGACCAGCGCCACCAGCGCCGCCGCCGGCGCGCCCTCGAAATAGGCGTCGAGCTGCCATGCGTCTGGGCGCGCCGGATCGGGCTCGCTCGTCATCAGCACCGGTGCCGGCTCGATCGCGTCGAGCGCGGGCAGCTCGCCCGCCAGCGCCTCGGCCTCCTCCCTCGTGCAGGGCAAGGTCAGCTTCCAGCTCGCCGCCGCCTGCGGCGTCCACTCAGCGGACATAGCTCGCCCCGTTGATGTCGAGGACCGCACCGGTCATCGACGCCGGCGCATCGAGCGCGAGGAAGCGCACCGCCTTCGCCACTTCCTCCGGCGCGGCGACACGGCCGAGCGGGATGTCGGCGAGCAGCGCAGCGCCGCCCCGACTCGACAGATAATCCTCGGCCATGCCGGTCCGGGTGAAGCCGGGGCAGACCGCGAAGGCGAGGATGCCGTCGTGCGCGTAGCCCCGCGCGATGCTCTTGGTCATCGCCACCATGCCGGCCTTCGACGCGGCATAATGCCAGTGCGCCGGGCTGTCGCCGCGATAGGCGGCGCGGCTGGCGACGTTGACGATCCGTCCGCCGTGGCGACTATCCTGGAAGTGGCGGACGGCGAGGCGGCAGAGCTCGGCCGAGGCGGTCAGGTTGATCCGCATCGTCCGCTCCCAGGCGGCGGTCCACTCGGCGTCGGCCAGGTCGATCGGCGCCGCTTCGAACACGCCGGCATTGTTGACCAGCACGTCGATGCGGCCGTCGAGCCGGGCCAGCGCCTCGTTCCACAGGCCGGCGGCGGCGCCCGGCCGTGCGAGGTCGGCGCCGATCCGGTTCGCTTCGCCCGTGGTCGCGTGACCGGCGACGACGGCATCCCCCTCGAGCGCGGCGACGATCGCTTCGCCGATGCCGCGGCTGCTGCCGGTGACGAGGATGTGGAGTCGCATGGCGGCGCGCTTAGCGCCTGCGCGCGGGGGGTGGCAACCGGCCGTGCGGATCGCTATCTGGACGGCATGAGCGAGCCTCTCAGCCAGCCCTCGATCCCGCGCGTGCGCAAGCCGGACTGGATCCGCGTCAGGGCGCCGGTCGGGACCGCGTTCGCCGAGACCAAGGCGCTGATGCGCCGCCTGAACCTCGCCACCGTCTGCGAGGAAGCGGCCTGCCCGAACATCGGCGAGTGCTGGACCAAGAAGCACGCGACGGTAATGATCCTGGGCGACACCTGCACGCG
>CAXTTP010000121.1:0-8231 GCA_964247195.1 uncultured Sphingomonadaceae bacterium | reverse complement strand
GCGCAGACCGCGCCCGATCCCGCCGCCGGGGCGCTGCCTGCCGATCCGCGGCCGCGCCCGATCCTGCTGCTCGACGCGCCCGAGCCGATCGTCACGACCGCGGCCGAGATGCCCGACGGGGCGCCCGCCGCGTTCGTCTGGCGCCGCGTGTCGCGACGGGTGAAGCGATCGGAGGGGCCGGAGCGGCTTTCGCCGGAATGGTGGCGGGGCACCGCCACCCGCACTCGCGACTATTACCGCGTCGAGGACGAGGCCGGCACCCGCTACTGGCTGTTCCGCGAGGGCCTCTACGGCCGCGAGGACGGCGATGGGTCGAAGCCGCCGACCTGGTGGCTGCACGGGCTTTTCCCATGACCGTCGCCGCTTATGCCGAGCTCGGCGCGATGAGCAATTTCAGCTTCCTGGAGGGCGCTTCCCATCCGCACGAGCTGGTCGGCCAGGCGCAGGAGGTCGGCATCGCCGCTCTGGCCATCGCCGATCGCAACAGCCTGGCCGGCATCGTGCGCGCGCATGCCGCGGCGAAAAAGGCCGGCTTCCGCCTGCTGGTCGCCTGCCGCCTCGCTTTCACCGACGGCACCGAGCTGATCGTCCTGCCCCGCGACCGCGCCGCTTATGGCCGCCTCTGCCGCCTCCTCTCGCTCGGCAAGAGCGAGGCGGTGCCGCAGTCGGCGCCGCCGGCGAACATCCACGCCCTGCCTCTTCCCGGCGCGAAGCCGGCGCGAGGGGCGGCAGACATGGATCCCGGCCTGCGCGGGGATGACGGCAAGGGATGGAAGGACAAGGATCACATCGGCAAGGGCGAGACCCGCCTGACCTTCGCCCAGGCATGCGGGCTGGGCGAGGGGTTGATCGCGCTCGTTCCCGCCCCGGTCGATCCCGACGACGCCTTCGCGGCGCGGCTCGGCGCCTGGGCGCGAGCCTGGCCGGACCGGCTCTACCTCGCCGCCGCCCCGCTCTGGCGCGGCGACGATCGTGCCCGCCTCGCCGCACTCGCTGCGCTGGCCGCCCGCGCCGCCGCGCCGATGGTCGCGACCAACGCCGTCCTCTATCATCACCCGGCGCGCCGCCCCCTGCAGGACGTGCTCGCCTGTGTTCGCGAAGGGTTGACGATCGACGTCGCCGGCCTGCGCCTCGAGGCCCATGCCGAGCGCCACCTCAAGCCGCCCGCCGAAATGGCCCGGCTGTACCGCGGCCACGAGGCGGCGCTCGCCCGCACGATCGAGATCGTCGACGCCTGCCGCTTCTCGCTCGACGAGCTCGCCTATGAATATCCCGATGAGCCGGTGCCGCACGGCTGGACCGCCCAGCAGCATCTCACGCGGCTGGCGTGGGAGGGAGCGAAGCGCAAATGGCCCACAGGCGTGCCGCCGAAGGTGGAGCGGATCATCGTCAAGGAGCTCTGGCTGATCCGCAAGCTCGGTTATGCGAACTACTTCCTCACCGTCCACGACATCGTCGCCTGGGCGCGCGCGCGAAAGCCGCCGATCTTGTGTCAGGGGCGCGGATCGGCGGCCAATTCGATCGTTTGCTACTGCCTTGCCATCACCGCCGTCGATCCCACCCAGCAGGACGTGCTGATCGAGCGGTTCATTTCGCAGGAGCGCAAGGAGCCGCCCGACATCGACGTCGATTTCGAGCATGAGCGCCGCGAGGAGGTGATGCAGCACATCTACCACCGCTACGGCCGCCACCGTGCCGCGATCGTCGCCACCGTCATCCATTACCGCCCGCGCTCGGCGATCCGCGACGTCGGCAAGGCGCTGGGTCTGACCGAGGACGTCACCGCCCGTCTCGCCGACACCGTGTGGGGCTCGTTCGGCCGGGCGATCGAGGACGCGCATGTCGACCGGACGGGCGTCGACCGCAGCGACCCGCGCCTCGCCCTCGCGCTCGCCCTCAGCGAGCAGCTGATCGAGGCGCCCGGCTTTCCCCGACACCTCTCCCAGCATGTCGGCGGCTATGTGCTCACCAAAGGCCCGCTGATCGAGACGGTGCCGGTCGGCAATGCGGCGATGGCGGACCGCACCTTCATCGAATGGGATAAGGACGACATCGATACGCTCGGCATCATGAAGGTCGACGTGCTGGCGCTCGGCATGCTGACCGCGCTGCGCAAGGGCTTCGACCTGATCGAGTCCGCCTACGGCCACCGCCTCGACCTCGATACCGTCCCGCGCGATCAGCCGCGCGTCTACGACATGCTCTGCCGCGCCGATTCGCTCGGCGTCTTCCAGGTCGAGAGCAGGGCGCAGATGAGCATGCTGCCGCGCCTGCGCCCGCGCGAATTCTACGATCTCGTCGTCGAGGTGGCGATCGTCCGCCCCGGCCCGATCCAGGGCAAGATGGTCCACCCCTATCTCGCCAACCGCAAGCGACGGCGCGAGGCGCAGGAGCGCGGCGAAAGCTTCGCGATCGACTTTCCCTCGCCCGATCCCCAGCACGGCCCGCCCGACGAGCTGCGCAACATCCTCGGCAAGACGCTGGGCGTGCCCTTGTTCCAGGAACAGGCGATGCGGATCGCGATGGATGCCGCCAAGTTCACCGGCGACGAGGCCAACGAACTGAGGAAGGCGATGGCCACCTTCCGCCATGTCGGCACGATCGGCACGCTCGAGCGGCGGATGGTCGATAGGATGATCGAGCGCGGCTACGATCCGGCATTCGCGCATAACTGCTTCGGCCAGATCAAGGGCTTCGGCGAATATGGCTTCCCCGAGAGCCACGCGGTCTCGTTCGCGCATCTCGTCTACATCTCGGCCTGGCTGAAGTGCGATTATCCGGAGGTGTTCGCGGCCGCGCTCCTCAACAGCCAGCCGATGGGCTTCTACGCGCCGGCGCAGATCGTTCGCGACGCCAGGGCCCATGACGTCGAGGTGCGCCATCCGGACGTGTCCGCTAGCGACTGGGATTGCACGCTGGAGCCGCGCGCGGCGGGTCGTCACGCGCTGCGGCTCGGTCTGCGCCAGATCGGCGGCTTCCGCGAGGAGTGGGCGAAGGCTATCTTGGCGGCACGCGCCGGCGGCGGCTTCGACTCGCTCGACGCGCTGCGCCGGCGCGCGGCGCTGCCGGCCCGCGCGCTCGACCTGCTGGGCGGCGCAGATGCGCTCGGATCGATCGACCTCAGCCGCCGGCAAGGCCTGTGGGCGGCGTCGGGTGTCACCCGGCGTACGCCCGCCCCCTTGTTCGAGGCGGCCGGGATCGACGAGGGCGATGGCGCGCCGCCCGCTGCGCTACCCCGCCTGTCGGCCGGCGAGGAGGTGGTCGGCGACTATCAGGCGATCCGCCTGTCTCTGAAGGGCCACCCCGTCGCCTTCCTGCGCGACCGGCTGGCCCAAGCGGGCGCGATCCCCAATGCCGCGCTCGAGACGGGCCGCGACGGTCGGCGGGTCAGGGTGGCGGGCGTCGTCCTCGTCCGCCAGCGGCCCGGCACCGCCAAGGGGGTCGTGTTCGTCACCATCGAGGACGAGAGCGGCATCGCCAACCTCGTCCTCTGGCCAAGCATCTTCGAACGCTATCGGCCGATCGCGATGGGAGCGCGGATGATGCTCGTCCACGGCCGCATCCAGCGCGCCGAGGGCGTCACCCATGTCGTCGCCGAGCGGCTGGAGGACTGGGGCGCAGCACTCGGCGATCTTAGTCACGCCGAGGCGCCGGCGAGCGAAACCGGCCGCCGCCGCCACCCCCGCGACGTGCGCGTGATACCGCAGGCGCGCGAGTTCCATTGACCGGGTGGCCCCCGCGCGCCATCCCGGTTGGTGACCTTCCCGATGCTGGCGTTGATCCTAGCCCTCGAAGCCGCAAGCGTCCACTTCGGGGCGACCCGCGGTCAGCCGGCGATCAGCTTCGCGCTCGCCGCGGCCGCTTTCGTGATCGGCTATTTCGGCAGCGTGCTCTGGCAGCAGGTGTTCGTCCGTGAACTCGGCGCCTGAGTCGCTCAGCCCGATCGCCGGATTCGAGCCGCTGCTACAGGCTCCGGCGCGGCTGCAGGTGATGGCGGTGTTGGCCCAGGCGCAGGATGCCGAGTTCGCCCGACTCAAGGAAGTCACGGGGAGCAGCGATTCGGTGATGTCCAAGCATCTCGCCGCGCTTGCCGACGCGGGGCTCATAAGGCTCCGCAAGGCGGCGGTCGACGGTCGCCAGCGGACCTGGGCCAACCTGACCCGCGCCGGCCGGCGAACCTTCGACGACCATGTCGCCGCGCTCCAGCGGATCGTCACGGGGGGCTAAGCTCGCGCCCCGGCGCCTAGCTCCCCGCCAGCCACTTCGCCGCCGCCTCGGGCGTCGCCTTGTCGGTGTCGCGGTCGATTCGGTAATTGGCTTCGCGCATCCGTTCGACAGGGATCGTGCCGATCAGCGGCCGCAGCGCGGCGACGAAGCGAGCCTCCCGAGCGCGCGCCGGCGAGACCAGCAGCAGTGCATCGTAGCTCGGCACCGCGCCCTTCGGATCGGCGAGGACGACGAGCTTCTGCGCGGCGATCCGTCCGTCGGACGAGAAGGCCGAGATCACGTCGGCCTGTCCGCTCGCCAGCGCCCGGTACATGAAGGTCGGGCTGTAGGCGTGCTGGTCGCGGAAGGAGAGGGCGTAGGCGTCGCGCAACGTGCGCCATTCCGGCCGGTCGAGGAATTCGAGGTCGGCGCCGAGCGCCAGCCGCGGGGCGCGGGCCGCAAGGTCGGCGATGGAGGCGATGCCGAGCCGCCGCGCGTCGCCCGCCTTCATCGCCAGCGCATAGGCGTTCTCGAAGCCGAGCGCGCCGACCACGGCGCCCCTGCCGCCAGCCCGCATCCAGCGGTCGACGGCGGCGATCATCGCCGGCCGCGGCGGCACGTCCCGCCGCTTCATCTCGTTGGCCCAGATCGTGCCCGAATAGTCGACATAGACGTCGATGTCGCCCTGGCCGAGCGCGCGGAACGCCACCGCCGATCCCAGCCCCTCGCGGTAGCGCACCGCATAGCCTGCCGCCTCCAGCCGCGCGCCGATGACGCGGGCGAGGATATATTGCTCGGAGAAATTCTTGGCACCGACCGTCACCACCGCGCGGGCCGGCGCCAGCGCGCTCGCCAGCGTCGCCGCCAGTGCGAGGCCGATCGCCGCCAGCGGCAGCCAGACCCGCCAGCGGCTGCGCCGGGCGAGACCGCTCTCGACCAGCCCGAGCAGCAGGTCGGCAGCGATGGCGAGCCCGGCGGCGGCACCGCAGCCGACCAGCACCAGCACCCAGTTTTCGGTCTGCAGGCCGGCGAAGATCGGGTTGCCGAGGCTCGCCGCGCCGACCGTGGTGGCGAGCGTCGCCGCGCCGATCGTCCAGACGCAGGCGGTGCGGATGCCGGCCATCGCCACCGGCGCGGCGAGCGGCGCCTCGACCAGCCGCAGCCGCTGGCCCGGCGTCATGCCGATGCCGTCCGCCGCCTCCAGGATCGCCGGATCGATCCCGGTCAGCCCGGCGACGCCGTTGCGCAGGATCGGCAGCAGCGCATAGAGCGCCAGCGCCAGCAGCGACGGCAGGAAGCCGAGCGCGGGAATGCCGCCACCAACCAGCGCCGACAGCGCCAGCAGCAGCGGATAGAAGAGCGCGAGCAAGGCAAGGCCGGGGATGGTCTGGACGAGGCTCGCAAAGCCGAGCGCGACCCGTCCGAGCCGCGGCCGCCGCGCCGCCGCCACCGCCAGCGGCAGGCCGACTGCGAGCGCAAGCAGCATCGCCGCGCCCGACAGCAGCAGGTGCGCGGCGATCAGCGCGGGGAGCTGCGCCGTCGCCGCGGCGAGCTGCTCAGGCATCGCCGGCAAGTCGGCCGAGCCGCTCCATCTGCCGGCGCGGCACCGCCACCAGCGCGTCGGCGGCCGCGCCGGCCTCCCCCGCCAGCAACGCGTGCGGGGTCGCGTCGGCGACGATCCGACCTTCCGCCATCACCAGCACGCGGTCGGCGACGAGCAGCGCCTCGGCCATGTCGTGCGTGACCATGATCGTGGTCAGGCCGAGCCGGTCGTGGAGGTCGCGATAGCCGCCCGCCAGCGCATCGCGCGTGACCGGATCGAGCGCACCGAACGGTTCGTCCATGAGCATCAGCGAAGTCGATCCGGCGAGCGCCCGGGCGACGCCGACACGCTGCCGCTCGCCGCCCGAGAGCGCCTGCGGCCGCCGGTCGGCGTAGTCGGCGGGGAGATCGACCCGTTCGAGCAGCGCCGCCACCTCCGCCGGCTGGCCGCGCAGCCGGGCGGCCAGCGCGATGTTCTCGGCCACCGTCATGTGCGGGAACAGGCCGACATTCTGGAAGACGTAGCCGACCCGGCGGCGGAGCAGGTGCGCGGGGCCGTCGCCGACCGGCTCGCCGGCGATGCGGACGCGGCCGGCATCCACCTCGACGAGCCGGTTGACCATCTTGAGCAGCGTCGACTTGCCCGATCCCGAGCTTCCGACCAGCGCGACGAAGCTGCCGCCGGCGACGGTGAGCGAGACGTCGTCGACGGCCGGGCGGCGCTGGCCGGGGAAGCGCTTGACCGCACCCTCCCAGGAGACTTCCGGGCCGCTCATCCGGCGGCGGCGTCGATCGCGTGGGCCATCGTCACGTCGCGCCGCGACAGGCCGGCAGCGTCGTGGGTGGTGAGCAGGACGTCGACGCGGTTCCACACGTTCGACCATTCGGGATGATGGTCCGCCTTCTCGGCGAGCAGCGCCACCCGCGTCATGAAGCCGAAGGCGGCGTTGAAGTCGACGAAGGTGAAACGCCGGCGGATCGCGTCGCGGGCCGAATCGTGGCTCCAGTCCGGAAGCGTGGCGAGCGCCGCGTCGCGCTCGGCCTCGGTCAGCTTGGCGATCATGCGGCGTCCTCCTACTCCGGCTGTAGCCGGTCGCGCCGGGATGGCCAACCACGCGTTCCCCGCTCTATGGCTCGGGCGATGAGCGCAGAGCAGAGCCTGGCCCCCGATGCCGACCGGATCGAGGCGCTGGCCCGCGCCACGATCGCCCGCCTGCCCGCGACGTTCCGCCGCCACCTCGACGGCGTGGTGCTGCGTGTCGAGGAACTGGCCGACGACGCCGTGCTCGACGAGCTGGCGATCGAGGATCCGTTCGAGCTGACCGGGCTCTATGCGGGCCGGCCGGTCGGCGACAAGTCGGTGGCCGATTTCGCGACCATGCCGGACATGATCACGCTCTATCGCCGCGCGCTCCTCGACGAGTGGATCGAAACCGGCGTGGCGCTGGAGGCGCTGGTCGCGCACGTCCTGATCCACGAGGTCGGCCATCATTTCGGCCTGTCCGACACCGACATGGACGCGCTGGAGCAGGCGGCCGGATGAGCGGGCGCGCTCGGCTCGGGTTCGAGGATGTCGCCTGCCTGCGCGGCGACCGGCTGCTGTTCGAGGGGCTGAGCTTCGCGCTCGCGCCGGGCGGGGCAGCCCTCGTCACCGGCCCGAACGGCGTCGGCAAGTCGAGCCTGCTGCGCATCGCCGCCGGTCTCTTGCCGGCCGCTGCCGGGCAAGTTCGGCGCGAGGGCGGCATTGCGCTCGCCAACGAGGCGGCGGCACTGGATCCGCAGCGGCCGCTCGCACGCGCGCTCGGCTTCTGGGCCGGGCTCGACGGCGGCGGCGCCGGCGCGGTCACCCGCGGGCTCGCGGCGATGGGCATCGCCAATCTCGCCGAGGTGCCGGTGCGGATGCTCTCGACCGGTCAGCGCAAGCGCGCGGCGCTCGCCCGCGTGATCGCCGGCGACGCCGCGATCTGGCTGCTCGACGAGCCAGGCAACGGTCTCGATGCGGCATCGCTCGACCGGCTCGCCGCTGCGATGGCGGCGCACCGCGCGGACGGGGGAATCGTGCTCGCCGCTTCGCACCAGCCGCTCGGCCTCGCCGATGCGCAGCCGATCGCGCTGGCCGCCTCGTGAACGCGCTTTCGGCGCTGGTCGCCCGCGACCTTGCCCGCGCCTTCGCCGGCGGCGGCGCGCTGCTGCCGCTCGTCTTCTTCCTGCTGGTCGCGACCCTCTTCCCGTTCGCGGTCGGGCCCGATGGGCCGCTGCTGTCCAGGGCCGGCGGCGGCGCGCTGTGGATGGCGGCCTTGCTCGCGGCGCTGCTCCCCGTCGACCGGCTGATCGCGCCGGACGCGGAGGCGGGCGTGCTCGACCAGCTTGCCGTCCGCGGCTTCAGCGAGGAGGCGGTCGCGGCCGCCAAGATGCTCGCCCACTGGCTCGGCTTCGGCCCGCCGCTGATGCTGGCTACGCTGCCGGCTGCCGCGCTCCTGGGC
>CAXTTP010000120.1:0-8316 GCA_964247195.1 uncultured Sphingomonadaceae bacterium | reverse complement strand
CGGAAGCAGAGGGAGCCTAGCGCGCGCTGGGGCTCGGGGCGATCGACGTCTTGCGACCGAAGACGGGACGGCGATCGACGATCGGATCGGTTTCGCGATCGAACCGCGCGAGCGTCGCCTCGAACAGCGGCCGCAGCTTCACCACGTCGCTGAGCAGTTCGTTCGGCGACTCGTGCAGTTCCACGCAGCGGCGGCCGACGATCTCTATCCGTTCGGCAAGCTCGGCCAGAGGCTGGGCGCCGAACTGAAGCGATTCGCCCTTCAGCGTATGTGCCGGCAGGACGAGTGCGGCGGCATTGCCGGAACGCATCGCCTCTTCGATCGCCAGGACCGACTTGCGGCCGTCCTCGCGGAAGTAGCTGAGCAGGCGAATGAAACCGGCCCCCAGCTCCTCGCGGGCCTGCGACAGCACCGCCAGATCGACGATGGCTTGCGGATCGTTTGACAATCACCCGTTCCTTGCGCCCATAGCCCGCTGCCCCCGCTGGCATCCCGGCTTCTACGTCGCTTCGGTAAACAGGCAGTTGACGGCCGGCCGATTAGCGCCGCGACGGCGGCAAGGCCGATGCCGGTGCGCGGACGATGAACGTCGGTGGCACCGCCCCCGCGACCGCCGCGATCTCCCAGCCACGCTCGGCGGCGAGCGCCGCGATCTCGCGTGGCGCCGCGGGATCGTCGGCGACGATGCGCACGGTGGCGTGCACGCCGCCCTCGCGCATCGCGCGCGCAAGCCGGAGCGCCGGCCACGGGCAGCGCAGACCGCGGCCGTCGACGACCGTCTCGCTCATTTGTCGAACGGGTTCTTGGGCGCCCGGAGCGTCAGCCGCACCGGCACCGCGCCGAAGCCGAGTTCGCGGCGGATGCCGTTGACGAGATAGCGGCGATAGCTTTCCGGCAACTGATCGACGCGGGTACCGAACAGCACGAAGCCGGGCGGCCGCGTCTTGGCCTGGGTGATATAGCGTAGTTTGATCCGCTTGCCGCCGGGCGCGGGAGGCGGGTTCTTTTCGATCGCCGCTTCGAACCAGCGGTTGAGCTGTCCGGTGGAGACGCGGCGCGACCATGCCTCGCGGCTCTCGAAAGCGGCGGCGAGCAACTGGTCGAGCCCGCGTCCGGTCTCGGCCGAGACGGTAAGCACCGGCAGTCCCTTGACCTGGGCGAGCCCCTCGTCGAGCGCGGTGCGGACGCCCTGGAACAGCGCCGGCGGGTTCTCGGCCACATCCCACTTGTTGAGCGCCACGATCAGCGCGCGGCCTTCCTGCAGAACCTGGTCGGCGATGCGTAGGTCCTGCGCCTCCAGCCCGCGTGTCGCATCCAGCAGCAGCACGACGACCTCGGCGAAGTCGACCGCGTGCATCGTATCGGCGGCGGACAGGCGCTCCAGCTTGTCCTCGACCTTGGCCTTGCGGCGCAGGCCGGCGGTATCGATCAGGCGGACCGCGCGCATCTCGCCGTCCTTGGCCTGCCACTGCCAGTCGATCGCGATCGAGTCGCGGGTGATGCCCGCTTCCGGGCCGGTGATCATCCGCTGCTCGCCCAGCAGGCGATTGACGAGCGTCGACTTGCCGGCGTTGGGCCGGCCGACGATGGCGAGCTTCAAGGGCGCGCCGGCGTCCTCGGGATCCTCCTCTTCCTCCGGCTCCGCTTCGTCGCGCTCGAGCAGCGGCAGCAGCGCATCGAATAGGTCGGCGAGGCCCTCGCCATGCTCGGCGCTGAACGGCACCGGCTCGGCGAAGCCCAGCGCGAACGCCTCGTTGACGCCGGCATCGCCGGCGCGGCCCTCGGCCTTGTTGGCAAGCACCACGACCGGCGTGTCCTCGCTGCGCAGCCAACGCGCGATCTCCTCGTCGAGCGGGGTGACGCCGGCGCGCGCATCGATCAGGAAGATGGCGGCATCCGCCTCCCGCACGGCGGCCTGCGTCTGCGCGCGCATCCGCCCCGGCAGCGTATCGGGATCCTCGTCCTCGAAGCCGGCGGTGTCGATCAGGCGAAATGCCATGCCGATCAGCGTCGCGTCGCCCTCGCGCCGGTCGCGGGTCACGCCCGGGCGATCATCGACCAGCGCCAGCTTCTTGCCGACCAGTCGGTTGAACAGGGTCGACTTGCCGACATTGGGTCGGCCGACGATCGCGACGACCGGCAGCTTCGCCATCACCTTATCTCCCGGCGATCAGCGCCAGGCGCTGAGCTCGCCCTTGTTATCGAGCAGGAACAGCGTGTTGTCCGCAACCGCCGGCTGCACGAACACCGGCGCACCGACCTTCGTGGACGTGCCGATCGTGCCGTCCAGCGCGTTGACGTTGAGCAACTGCCCTTCGGAACTGGCGAGGATCAGCCGGTCGCCGGCGAGGATCGGGCCTTCCCAACTGATCGGCCCATTCTTCGCCTTGTCCTTGCGCCAGCGCGGCAGCTGCGTGATCCAGCGGATCTTGCCGCTCGAGCGCAGGATGCAGAGCAGCCGCGAATCGTCGGTAACGACGAACAGCCAGTCGCCGGCAACCCACGGCGTCGAGATGCCGGCGATGTTGAGCTCCCAGATGCGCTGGCCGGTGACGAGCTCCAGCGCGACCATGCGGCCGCCCTGGCCGACGGCATAGACCTTGCCGTCCACGATCACCGGATCCGCGTCTATGTCTGACAGCGACGCCACCGCCGTCGAGATGCTCGTGCGCGACAGCGCGTCCTGCCAGACCGAGCGGCCGTTCTCGTAGCGATAGGCGTTGAGCTCACCGGAGGAGAAGCCGGCCACGATCGTGCCCTGCGCCGCTGCCGGCGCCGCGACGCCGAACACGCCGGCATTCTCCAGCGTCGCCGCCGCGCTCCACAGCGTCTCGCCGGTCTCCTGCTTGAGAGCGAAAATCTGGTTGTCCTGGCTCACCACATAGACATGGCCGTTCGCCACCGTCGGCGCGCCGCGGAGCGGGCCGCCGGGATGCTTTTTCCAGACGATCGCGCCGGTCTTGGCATCCAGCGCGACCGCATCGCCGATGCCGGTGGTGGCGAAGATCCGGCCGCCGTCAACGCTCACGCCGCCGCCGAACAGGGACTTCTGATACTTCGTGTCGGCGTCGAGCGCGGTCGTCCACGTAACCCCGCCGTTCCGGACGTCGAAGGCGTGGACCACCGCCCGGGTATCGATCGCATATACCTGGCCGTCGGCGACCACCGGACCGGCGGCGAGCCGGGCCTGCGGGCTGCTGCCGGCGATCCGCGCCGTCCACGCCCTGCCGAGCGCGGCGGCCAGGCCGGGGTTGCCCATCGACTTCGACGCACTGCCGCCGGGCTGCGCCCAGTCGGTGTTCACCGCAGCCGGCGGCAAGCCGACGCTGAGGTCGGCGATGCTGGGATCCACCTCAGCGCCCGATTCGGCGGTGAGCACCGGCACGCGCTCGCCCAGCACGGCGGTCTTGTTCTTGTCGCCGTGGCCCTTGAAGATGCCGCAGCCGGAGAGCGACGCCGCGATCGCGAGCGCAACGAGAATACGCTTCATTCCGCTCATTCCTTTCCGGCGGCCTTGGGCGGCGCGACATCGGCGCCAAGCATGCTCGCCATGCGCGCTGCGCGCGCGCGCAGCGTATCGGGGACGTCCGCGGCCGCGCCAAGGGCGGCGAAGATCCGTCCCGCCTGGGTCGGCTGGTTGAGCTTTAGATGCGCGATCGCGACCATTTCGCCGGCGCTACCGAACCAGGGACTGCCGGCCACCGCCAGCGGCTGCAGCCGCGAGATCACTTCTGCCGGCGCCAGCGTATCGAACTCGACCGCGGTCTGGCGAACCAGCGCCAGGCTGCGGAAAGGCGCGGGGATGCCGCTGTCGGCCGCGATCGCCTTATATTGCGCGACCGCGCTCGGGACGTCGCCATCCTCGAGCGCCAGCGCGGCAGCGGTGAGCCGCGCGGTCGCCGCATAGCCGTCGCGCGGAGATTTGGCGAGCGCATCCAGCCTGGCCTTGGCACCATTCTTCTTGCCGCTGCCGATATCGGCAAGGACCCCGCTCAACGCCTCGCCATCGCGCCCGGCCGCGACGACGCGATGGTTCTGCCACCAGAGGTAGCCGCCGAACGCCGCAAGCGCGAGCACCACGAGGATCAGCGCGACCCGGCCATAGCGATTCCAGAACGTCGCCAGCTGCTCCTGGCGCAGCTGATCGTCGACCTCGCGGAAGAAGGCGTCGTTATTCTGCGGCGTAAGAGCCAAGCATCGTCTCCGAAGTATTTCGCGCGCGCTCCTTAGCGCGGCGGTTCGCTTAACGAAAGCTGATCAGTGGGCGGGGCAGGTGCGGGCAGCCTCTAGCAGCTTCGGCGCAAGACTGCACGTTGCGGTGGCGCAATGTCGCGAGTCCGCCTATTTCCGCCGAAATCATGACGTTTAGGAACCGGCGATGGCTACAGCGATGATGCGGGCGGCGGTGATCGCGGGTGCAGGCGACGCACGCGTCGAGGCGGTCGCCCGGCCGGAGCCCGGCCCGGGACAGGTGCGGGTGCGGCTGGAAGGCTGCGGCGTCTGCGCATCCAACCTCACGCCATGGGCCGGCGCCGAATGGATGCAGTTCCCGCTGGAGCCCGGCGCCCTCGGCCATGAGGGCTGGGGGGTGATCGACGCGATCGGCGAAGGCGTCGCCGCGCTGAGTGTCGGCGACCGCGTCGCGCCGCTCTCCTACAGGAGCTATGCCGAATATGACCTCTCCGCGGCGGATGCGGTGGTGCGCCTGCCCGACAGCCTCGCCGGCAAGCCCTTCCCCGGCGAGCCGCTCGGCTGCGCGATGAACATCTTCCGGCGAAGCGAGATCGTCGCCGGCCAGACGGTGGCGATCGTCGGCATCGGCTTCCTCGGCGCGATCCTCACCCGCCTCGCCACCGATGCCGGCGCGCGCGTGATCGCGATCTCGCGCCGGCCCTTCTCGCTGGAGGTGGCACGCGCCTTCGGCGCCGCCGAGACGATCCCGATGGACGATCACAACGCCATCATCGAGCAGGTCAAGGCGCTGACCGGCGGCCGGTTCTGCGAGCGCGTGATCGAGGCGGTCGGCAAGCAATGGCCGCTCGACCTCGCCGGCGAGCTTACCGCCGAGCGCGGCCGGCTGATCGTCGCCGGCTATCACCAGGACGGGCCGCGGCAGGTCAACATGTGGCTGTGGAACTGGCGCGGCATCGACGTGATCAACGCGCACGAGCGCGACCCCGCCGCTTATGCGCAGGGCATCCGCGATGCAGTCGAGGCGGTCGCCTCCGGCCGCCTGGACCCCTCCCCGCTTTACACGCACCTTTATCCCCTCGAGCGGCTCGGCGAGGCGCTGGATGCGACGCGCGACCGGCCCGACGGCTTCCTCAAGGCGATCGTGACGGCATGAACCGGCCGCCGCGGCTCGGCTTCCTGGGGGTCGGCTGGATCGGCCGGCACCGGATGCAGGCGATGCTCGATACCGGCGCGGTCGAGGCGGCGGCGATCGCGGAGCCGGTCGCGGAGCTCGCCGCCGAGGCGGCGAAGCTCGCGCCGTCCGCCCGCCTGGTCGACTCGCTCGACGCGCTGCTCGACCTCGACCTCGACGGGGTGGTGATCGCGACGCCGAGCGCGCTCCACGCCGGTCAATCGATCCGCGCGCTGGAGCGCGGCTGCGCCGTCTTCTGCCAGAAGCCGCTCGGCCGCACCGCCGCGGAAGCGGCCGCCGTCGTCGCCGCCGCGCGCGATGCCGGCCGGCTGCTGGGCGTCGACTTCTCCTATCGCTTCACCGAGGGCATGACCCGCATCCGCGACCTCGTCGCTCAGGGCGAGCTCGGCCGCCTGTTCGCGATCGATCTCGTCTTCCACAATGCCTACGGGCCCGACAAGCCGTGGTTCTACGACCCGGCTCTCTCGGGCGGCGGCTGCGTCATGGATCTCGGCGTCCACCTCGTCGACCTCGCGCTGTGGACGCTCGGCTTTCCGGAGGTGGTGGAGGTCTCGTCTCGCCTCGTCGCGGGCGGCGAGCCGCTGACCGGCACCGGCCGCGTCGAGGATCATGCCGTCGCGACGCTCGTGCTGGCCGGCGGTATCACCGTCCGGCTCGCCTGCTCGTGGCGCTTGCACGCCGGAACGGACGCGGTCATCGCCGCCGAATTCTACGGCACCGACGGCGGCGCCGCGCTCCGCAACGTCGCCGGATCCTTCTACGACTTCACCGCCGAGCGCTTCCGCGGCACTTCCCGCGAGACGCTGGCGAGCCCGCCCGACGCGTGGAACGGCCGCGCCGCCGCCGACTGGGCACGGCGGCTCGCCGGCGGCAGCGGATTCGACCCGGAGGCCGAGCGGCTGGTCGACGTCGCCGGCGTGCTCGACCGCATCTACGGCCGCTGACCGGATCGGCGCTTCCTTCGGCGGCCATCTGAAGCGCAAGAAGACGACGACATGGTTGCGTCAGCCGGCCGTGACCGCCCGTCCGGCCCGCCTCGCTTTGATCTTCGCGATGACCGGTTGGGCCGGGAAGATGAACTGTTCCGGGATCGACAGCCGCTTGCGCTCATCCTGACCCACGATCTCCGCCTCGCCGTCGCGAAACGTGCCGAAGATCCGGTCGAGCAGGATCAGCGAATTGCCGTAATTGCAGCGGGTATCCTCATAGCTCACCGAATGGTGAAGGCTGTGGTTCCGGATCGTCGTGAAGAAGAACGCATACCAGCGGGGTGGATCGGAGCGCACGTTGGCGTGCGCGAACGTCGACACCACGCCAAGGACGTTGAGGCCGCAGAACACGGCAGCCTGGGGCAGGTCGAATAGGGCGACCACGCTGAGGCTGATCAGGAACAACTCGAGCGGGTTGCCGACAAAGCCCTTCGCCGCGTTCAGCTGGGTGATGTAGTGATGCGGCGCGTGGGTCAGCCAAAACGGGGCGTAATTGTGCATCAGCCTGTGCATCCAGTACTGGCCGAATTCGATCAGCACGACCACCAGGGCGACCTGCGCGAGAAAGGGCAGATGCATGGCCCAGCCGGTGGTGATGCCGAGATGCTGTTTGGCGAGCGTCAGCGGATCGTCGGCGAGCTTCGTCGTGGCCCACGCGATGGCGGTGGAGCCGAGGACCACGTAGAAAAGATCCGTGAAGAACTCGCGCTTGTTCATGCGCCAGCCGGCATGGCGCTCGTTGAGTCCCTCAAGCGCCAGGACGATCAACGTCGTGAGCGCGCTCGCCACGACGATGGACCACGGGCTCTTGATCCACGCCGAGGGCCCCAACCTCCAGAAGAGCACGACGACCACGACCATCGCGGGCGGCAACAGGTTAAAAACCTTCTGCTTCATGGCGTTCGAACCTCGTTGCATGTTTTCCGCGAAGCGGGGATGCTCGACATCGCACCGGCGCAGCTTGGACCGGGTCGCCACGATTGCTCGCTTGCCTATGGGGCATATCGCGGCGGCAGCGATCGCGCAGGTGTGCGAACGACGTAGCTCCGCCCGGCGCCGTTCCCGTTATGATTGGCGCCTGGACCCGGTCGCGATCGGTGGTGCCGAGGCGACACTGCACGCCGCCCGCTCCACCTCTGCGGCAAGCAAGGAACTGAAATGCGGCGACTTTGGATGTTGGCGACACTGGCGGCCGCAGGCTGTGTTTCGGCCGCATCCCCGCCGGCGGCCCAGTTCGCGGTGCCGCACGAAGAGCAGACGCTGACCGTTCCCGGATTTGCCGACTTCCTGGCGGTCGACGGCCAGACCGTCTGGGCAACCAACAGGGGGCGCGTCGAGCGCTGGTCCCGGCAAGGCAAGCTTGCGGAGGTGCCCCTCTCCGGGCCCTGCGGCGCCATGGCCGTGACGTCCGGCTCCCTATGGGTCGCCGACTGCAAGGACGGCACGCTCAACAGGATCGACGTTCAGACGGCACGGACTGTCGCGGTCATTCCTACCGGGATCGCCAATCCCAAGGGCGAGCTGAACGTGGTGGCCGGCGCGGGTTCGATATGGGTGCCCAGCGAGGATGCGGGGATGATCGCTCGCGTCGATCCGGCGACGAATAAAGTGATCGCGTCCATTCGCGTCGATCCAAGCACCTACTATCTCGCCTTTGGCTTCGGATCGCTCTGGGCCGTCAGCAGCCGCGATCAATCCGTCCAGCGGATCGACCCCCGGACCAATAGCGTCGTCAAGAAGACCGCGCTGGGCAAGCAACCGGGCTTTCTGGCCGCCGGCGAGGGTGCGGTCTGGGTCCAGGAGCAGGGCGATGGCACGGTGGCCCGCATCGACGCACGTACCGGCGAACTGTCCGGCCGCGTCAAGGTCGGGGACAATCTGATCTATGGAGATATCGATACGGGCGGCGGAAAGGTCTGGCTGCGTACCACGGCCGATCAG
>CAXTTP010000119.1:5880-8328 GCA_964247195.1 uncultured Sphingomonadaceae bacterium | reverse complement strand
CGGACATGACCGATCCGCTCGACATTCTCCACCGCACCTTCGGCTATCCCGCCTTCCGTGGCCGCCAGGCCGAAGTGATCGCGCGCGTCATGGCCGGCCAGAATACGCTGGCGGTGATGCCGACCGGCGCGGGCAAGTCGCTCTGCTATCAGGTGCCGGCGCTCGCCCGGCCGGGCACCGGGCTGGTCGTCTCGCCGCTGATCGCGCTGATGCACGATCAGGTGCGCAGCGCGACCGCCGCCGGCATCCGCGCCGCCACGCTGACCTCGGCCGACGACGATCGCGACGAGACGATCGCGCGCTTCCGCTCGGGCGCGCTCGACCTGCTCTACGTGGCGCCGGAGCGCGCGTCGGGCGATGGCTTCCGGCGCCTGCTCGACACCGTTCCGCTCAGCCTGATCGCGATCGACGAGGCGCATTGCGTGTCCGAATGGGGCCATGACTTCCGCCCCGACTATCGGCTGCTGCGCCCGCCCCTCGACGCCCATCGCGATGTCCCGCGCCTGGCGCTTACCGCCACCGCCGACAGCCACACCCGCGCCGACATCCTTGGCCAGCTCGGCATACCGGACGACGGCCTGATCCTCGCCGGCTTCGACCGGCCGAACATCCGCTACGCGATATCGCCGCGCGACGGGCTGCCGGGCCAGATCGCGGCGCTGATCGCCGACACGCCCGGCCCCGGCATCGTTTATGCGCCGACGCGCGAAGGCACCGAGCGGCTGGCGGCGGGCATCGCCAAGGCCGGCCGGGCGGCACGCGCTTATCATGCCGGGCTGGAGTCGCAGGTTCGCGCCGGCAACCAACGCGCTTTCGTCGAGAGCGAAGAGATGGTGATCGCCGCCACCGTCGCGTTCGGCATGGGGATCGACAAGCCCGACGTGCGCTTCGTCGCCCATGCCGGCCTGCCGAAATCGATCGAGGGCTATTATCAGGAGACCGGCCGGGCCGGCCGCGACGGCGATCCGGCGATCGCGCACCTGTTCTGGGGCGCCGAGGATTTCAGCCGCGCCCGGCGCCGCATCGAATATGAGGTGGAGGAGGCGCGGCGTCCCGGCGAACGGCAGCGGCTCAATGCGCTCGCGGCGCTCGTCGAGGCGACCGGCTGCCGCCGCGCCATCCTGCTCCGTCATTTCGGCGAGAACCCTCCGGAGCGGTGCGGCAATTGCGACAACTGCCTTGCCCCTCCGGCATCGGTCGACGCTACCGAGATCGCCCGCAAGCTGCTCTCCGCCGCCTTCCGCACCGAGATGCGGTTCGGTGTCGGCCACCTTGCCGACGTGCTCGCCGGCCGCGATACCGAGAAGGTGCGCGCGCTTGGCCACGACCGGCTGTCCGTCTTCGGCATCGCCGACGAGGCGGAGCTCGGCCTCGTCCGTCCGGTCGCGCGCGCGCTGCTGGCGCGCGACGCGCTGCGCGCGGACGAGCATGGCGGCCTCTCCTTCGGCCCGGCGGCGCGCGCGATCCTGAAGGGCGAGGCGGAGGTTTCGCTCGCGCTCCCGGCGAAGCGGGAGCGGCGGCGGCGCCGCGACGGCGGCGGCGAATGGCCGGACGATCCTGTGTTCGACGCGCTGCGCGCCTGCCGCCGCGCCATCGCTAAGGAACAGGGAGTTCCGCCCTACGTGGTGTTCCACGATGCGACGCTGCGCGAGATGGCAGCGCTAAAGCCGCAGTCGCTCGGTGCGCTCGGCACCGTCACGGGAGTCGGCGCGCGCAAGCTCGACACCTATGGCGCTGCGTTCCTGGCGGTGCTGCGGAGCGGAAATTAATCGCTAGCGCTGCCTAATTATTGAGCAGGCGCTCGCTACTGCTTAATCGCTGAGCGGCGCAGATCGCGCAACGCAGCAACTTATACCGCACTGCACCGTCAAATCGGTCGAGATTGGGTGGCACGCCGCTTGCACCGGTTTCCCGGGTTCAAAAGCAGGGAGGCGGAATGAAACTCGTCATAGCCATTATCAAACCCTTCAAGCTCGACGAGGTGCGCGAAGCGCTCTCCGGTCTTGGCGTCCAGGGCATGACCGTGACCGAGGTCAAGGGCTTCGGCCGCCAGAAGGGCCAGACCGAGATCTATCGCGGCGCCGAATACAGCACGAACATGGTGCCCAAGATCAAGGTCGAGGTGGTCTCGACCGACGATCTCGCCGGCCGCGTGGTGGAGGCGATCCAGCAGTCCGCCAACACCGGCGCGATCGGCGACGGCAAGATCTTCGTGCTCGACGTCGCGCAGGCGGTGCGGATCCGCACCGGCGAAACCGACGAAACCGCGCTCTGAGCGGAAAGGGGAACAGATGAAGCTTTCAACCAAGATTGCGGCCGGGCTGGGCGCGGTGGGGCTCGCCGCCCTCTGCGTCCATCCCGCGTTCGCACAGGCGCAGGCCAGCGCCGCGGCGGCGACTTCGCCGATCCCGGCAGCGACGGTGAACAAGGGCGATACCGCCTGGATGC
>CAXTTP010000119.1:0-5870 GCA_964247195.1 uncultured Sphingomonadaceae bacterium | reverse complement strand
ATCTTCGTGCTCGACGTCGCGCAGGCGGTGCGAATCCGCACCGGCGAGACCGACGAGACCGCGCTCTGAAATTGAAAGGGGAACAGATGAAGCTTTCGACCAAGATAGCGGCGGGGCTCGGTGCCCTGGGGGTGGCGGCCCTGATGGCGCATCCCGCCTTCGCGCAGGCGCAGGGGAGCGCCGCCGCGGCGACCTCGCCGATCCCGGCTGCCACCGTCAACAAGGGCGACACCGCCTGGATGCTCGTCTCGTCGGCGATCGTGCTGATGATGTCGGTGCCCGGGCTCGGCCTGTTCTACGGTGGCCTGGTGCGCACCAAGAACATGGCGTCCGTGCTCACCCAGGTCTTCATGATCGTCTGCATCGTCGCGGTGATCTGGGTCACCTGGGGCTATAGCGAGGCGTTCACCGGCGGGAATGCCTTCTTCGGCGGCTTCAGCAAGATGTTCCTCAAGGGCGTCGACGCGAACTCGCAGGCGGCGACCTTCTCGAACGGCGTCTACATCCCCGAGCTCGTCTATGTCTGCTTCCAGATGACCTTCGCCTGCATCACGCCGGCGCTGATCATCGGCAGCTTCGCGGAGCGCGTGCGCTTCTCGCCGCTGATGCTGTTCATGGCGCTGTGGGTGACCTTCATCTACTTCCCGATCGCCCACATGGTCTGGTACTGGGACGGCCCCGACGCCATCGCCGCCGCCGCCATCAAGGGCCAGGCCGCGCTGGATGCGGTCAACAGCGATGCCGGCTTCCTCTACCAGATGGGCGCGCTCGACTTCGCCGGCGGCACCGTCGTCCACATCAACGCGGGTATCGCGGCGCTGGTCGGCTGCCTGATCATCGGCAAGCGCACCGGCTATCCGCGCGAAGCCATGCCTCCGCACTCGATCACCATGACGATGATCGGCGCCTCCCTGCTGTGGGTCGGCTGGTTCGGCTTCAACGCCGGTTCCAACCTCGAGGCCAACGGCGTCACCGCGGTCGCCTTCATCAACACCTTCGTCGCGACCGCCGCGGCGGGGCTGTCGTGGCTGCTCGTCGAGCAGGTCGTGAAGGGCAAGCCGTCGCTCCTCGGCGCGGTCACCGGCGCGGTCGCCGGCCTGGTTGCGATCACGCCCGCGTCCGGCTTCGCCGGGACGATGGGCTCGGTCGTTCTCGGCCTGCTCGTCTCGCCGATCTGCTTCTTCTTCGTGACCACGGTGAAGAGCAAGTTCGGCTATGACGACTCGCTGGACGTGTTCGGGGTCCACTGCATCGGCGGTATCTTCGGCGCGATCCTGACCGGCATCCTCGTCGATCCGAACCTGGGCGGCCAGGGCATCGCCGATTACGCCTCGAAGCCCGGCGCGCTCTCGGCCGGAACCTACAACATGGCGAGCCAGGTCTTCATCCAGTTCAAGGCGGTGTGCTTCACGCTGCTCTGGTCGGGCGTCGGATCTGCGATCCTCTTCTTCATCGTCGACAAGGCGTGGGGCCTGCGTCCCTCGGTCGAGGTCGAGAACGAGGGCCTCGACATCGCCGAGCATGGCGAGCGGGCGTACCACTATTGATCGGTTCGGGGCGGGCCGGCGGCCCGCCCCACACGGGGTTCCTCCTGCGAACCACCTGGCCGGCGGAGCGATCCGCCGGCCTTTCTTTTTGCCGCCGCCGCGCGGCCCGAGGAGGCTCAGCCGCGGCCGATCAACGGCGCGATCGGCGAGAGATCATAGCCGGCTGCCGAGGCCTTGGCGGCGAGCGCCTCGATCCGGTCGCCCATCTTGGCCCGCGCCAGCGCCCACAGCAAAGTCGATCGCGTGCCGGTCCGGCAGAACGCCAGCACCGGCCCGGCCGCCGCGCCGAGCGCATCACGCATCGCCGCCACCTGCGGCTCCGAGAAACCGGCATGGGTGATCGGGATAGCGAGATAATCGAGGCCGGCGGCGCGCGCCGCCGCCTCGATATCGGCGCCGGCCGGCTGGCCGGGCTGTTCGTCGTCGGGCCGATTGTTGACGACGAGGGTGAAGCCCTGCGCAGCGGCCTCGGCAATATCGCGGGCGGTCACCTGGCCCGCTACCGAGATCGAATCGTCGAGCTTCCTGAACATGGCCGTCCCCGTTTCCGCGTCACGCGGGCCCTGTATCGGCCGGCCGGGCCATCGGGCAAGAGGTGTTAGGGTACCGTCAGTGGCGCGTCAGCCGCCGGTGCCGCCGACGGTGAGACCATGGATGAGCAGGCTCGGCTGGCCGACGCCGCACGGCACCGACTGGCCGCCCTTGCCACAAATGCCGACCCCCTCGTCAAGCGCGAAGTCGTTGCCGATCGCGGCGATCTTCGTGAGGGCCGACGGCCCGTCGCCGATCAGGGTCGCGCCCTTGATCGGCGCGCCGACGCGGCCGTTCTCGATTCGATAGGCCTCGGTGCACGAGAAGACGAACTTGCCGCTCGTGATGTCGACCTGGCCGCCGCCGAAATTCTTGGCGTAGATACCGTTCTTCGCGCGCGCCAGAATCTCGCCGGGATCGTCCTTGCCGGCGTGCATGAAGGTGTTGGTCATGCGCGGCATCGGCGCGTGGGCGAAGCTCTCGCGGCGGCCGTTGCCGGTCGCGGGCACGCCCATCAAACGAGCGTTGAGGCGGTCCTGAAGGTAGCCCTTGAGGATGCCGTCCTCGATCAGGACGTTGGACTGCGTGGGCGTGCCCTCGTCGTCGATCGTCAACGATCCGCGGCGGTCGTGGATCGCGCCGTCATCCACCACGGTTACGCCGGGCGCGGCCACCCGCTCGCCGATCCGGCCGGAGAAGGTGGAGGTGCCCTTGCGGTTGAAATCGCCCTCCAGGCCATGGCCGATCGCTTCGTGGAGGAGCACGCCCGGCCAGCCCGGGCCGAGCACGACGGTCATCTCGCCGGCGGGGGCGGCGACCGATTCTAGGTTGATCAGCGCCTGCGCGAGCGCCTGATCGACGACCCGGTTCCAGCGCTCCGGCTCGAACAGCGAATCGTACAGGAAGCGGCCGCCGGTGCCGAAATAGCCGCTCTCGCGCCGACCGTTCTGCTCAACGACGATGGAGACGTTGAGGCGGACGAGGGGCCGCACGTCGAACGCGACGAAGCCGTCGGGCCGCACGATCTCGATCACGCTCCACGAGCCGAGCAGGCTGACCGAGACCTGGCTCACCCGCGGATCGCGCGCGCGCGCGGCGGCGTCGACCTCCTGGCAGAGCGCGACCTTGCGGGCGAACGGTATCGCGCCGAGCGGATCCTGATCGGTGTAGAGGCTGGTGTTGGTGCGGCGCGGCGGCGCGGCGATCGGGCCGTGCGCGGGATCGAGCAGCGCCATCGTCTCGGCGGCGCGGCGAATCGCGCCTTCGCTGATGTCGTTGGCATGGGCGAAGGCGGTGGTTTCGCCGGAGATGCCGCGCAGGCCGAAGCCGGCCTGTGTGTTGAAATCGGCGGTCTTGAGCCGGCCGTCATCGAAACCGAAGCTCTCGGCGGCCATGTATTGCAGGTAGAGTTCGCCATCGTCGCAGCCGCGCAACGCCTCGGCGGTCAGGCGCAACGCGCTTTCCGGGTCAAGCGCATTGTCACGATAGAGGAAACGGCGGGGATCGGCGAAGCTGCTCATCGCCAGCATATAGACCGCTCAGTCGAGCTTTGCATCCCCATCGGCGGGTCCGCCGGCAAGGATGAAGCGGCGATCGCAATAGCCGCAATCGACAAAGCCCTTCTCGTCGATCTCCAGCCACACCCGGGGGTGGCCGAGCGCGGCGCCGCCGGGAATGTCGCTGGCGCCGTCGCAGGCGACGCGGGGCGAGCGGGTGCGGATGGTCTCGGGTGGCTGCTGCATCGTCGCCCTGCCTAGCGCAGGGGACGGGCGCGGTTCAAGCGAGTCCGGGACCTGCCTGCATCAGCAGCGCGAGCACGGCCGAAACGGCGGCCGCCAGCGCCAGCGCGCGGCGCGAACGGAGGAGAAGGAACCGCGCTGTCATGCACCTCTTCATCGGCCGGGCACGGTGAAGGCGGCGCCAAGGCATGCGGTTAGTGCGGCGTGCACCGATCGCGGCGGCGATCGTGCGCCGCTCCGCTGGCGGCGGGCAGGCGCAGCCGCTATGCGCTGCTCGCATGGACACAGCGGCAATCTCCATCGACACCCTCACCAAGACCTATGCCGGCGGCAAGCAGGCGCTGGCCGGCGTCAGCTTCGACGTGCCGCGCGGGCAGATCTTCGGCCTGCTGGGGCCCAACGGCGCCGGCAAGTCGACGCTGATCAACATCCTCGCCGGTCTCGTCAACAAGAGCTCGGGAAAGGCGACGATCTGGGGCTTCGACATCGATCGCGATGTCCGCAATGCCAAGGCGTCGATCGGGATCGTGCCGCAGGAAATCCTGTTCGATCCCTACTTCACGCCGTTCGAGACGCTGGAGATCCAGGCCGGCCTGTACGGCGTGCCCAAGGCGAAGCGCCGCTCGGATGCGTTGCTGGATGCGGTCCATCTCACCGACAAGCGCGATGCCTATGCCCGCACGCTTTCGGGCGGCATGAAGCGGCGGCTGATGGTGGCCAAGGCGATGGTGCATGCGCCGCCGGTGCTGGTGCTGGACGAGCCGACCGCCGGCGTCGACGTCGAGCTGCGCCAGCAGCTGTGGAGCTATGTCCGCGAGCTCAACGCCGGCGGCGTCACCGTCGTCCTCACCACCCACTATCTGGAGGAGGCCGAGCAGCTCTGCGACCGGATCGCGATCATCAACCACGGCCGGCTCATCGCCAACAAGCCGACCCGCGAACTGGTCGGCATGGCCCAGGAGAAGGCGGTCGAGGTGACGATCGACCGCGACCTGACGGAGCCGCCCGCCGCGCCCTGCTTCGAGAAGATCGAACTCAAGGGCGCGCGGACGCTGACGATCACCTACAGCAAGGACAAGGTCAACGCCGGCGAGGTGCTCGCCGCGCTCCAGGCGGCGGGCCTCGGCATCGTCGACGTCTCGACCCGCGAGGCGGACCTCGAGGACGTGTTCCTGAGCCTGACCAAGTCCGGATGAGGGCGCGGCCGGCGTCTGGCATCCGGCGCAGCCCACCGACCAGCGCGGAGGCGATCTTGCCCTCGGTGCGCGGAGCCCTTAGCGCTGCCCCCACTCCCGGCGACAGGGCGGACGAGGATTGACGGGCGAACCCCATAGTTTCGATGTGATCGTGATCGGCTCCGGCGCCGCCGGGCTGACGGCAGCGATCAACCTGGCCGAACGGTTCAGGGTCGCGGTGCTCGCCAAGGGCGGGCTGTCGGAGGGCTCGACCGCCTGGGCCCAGGGCGGGATCGCCGCGGTGCTGGAGCCCGGCGACACGTTCGAGGCGCATGTCGAGGACACGATGATTGCCGGCGCCGGCCTGAACGACCGCCGCACCGTCGAGTTCGTGGTCGAGAACGCGCCCGCCGCGATCGAGCGGCTGGCGGCGCTGGGCGTGCCCTTCAACCCCGGCGAGTCGGAACGCTGGCACCTGACCCGCGAGGGTGGCCACAGCGCGCGCCGCATCGTCCATGTCGACGACGCCACGGGCTGGGCGGTGCAGCAGGCGCTGGAGAAGGCGGCCGCCGCCAACCCAAACATCACGCTCATCCCCGACATGGCGGCGATCGACCTCGTCACCGGCCGCCACGGCGTGCGCTATTCGGGCGACGGCCATGTCTGGGGGGTCTACGCGGTCGATCGCCGCTCCGGCCGGGTCGAGCTGTTCACCGCGCGAGCGACGATCCTCGCCACCGGCGGCGCGGGGCGGACCTATCTCTATTCGACGGCGCCGCGCGGCGCGACCGGCGACGGCATCGCGATGGCGTGGCGGGCGGGCTGCCGCGTGTCGAACATGGAATTCATGCAGTTCCACCCGACCTGCCTCTACAATC
>CAXTTP010000118.1:0-8413 GCA_964247195.1 uncultured Sphingomonadaceae bacterium | reverse complement strand
CGGCGGGAGCGCGCGCGGCGGCGGGCCTGGGGGCGGCGGCGTTGCCGCTTGCCAGCGTGATCGCCAGCCAGCCGATCGCCGCCGCGAGCGCCGCGACGACCATCGTGAAGAGGGTGTGGCCGATCCAGTTCGCCGCCGGCAGCCCACCGACGCTGAACAGGCCATCGAGAACGCGCGCCGGCATCGCCAGGCAGAAGAAGGCGGTCGACGCGCCGAGCATGCCCGCCACGATTCGCGCCAGCGGCAGCGATTCGGCGCGCTTGGCCGCGTTCCCGATGAAGCCGTTCAGATCGGTCATAAGCTCTTGCCCGTCAGCTGGTGGTAAACTGGTTCGTAACGCGAAATATTTGAAGACCAGTTACGATCTCGTTCGACGAAGATACTAGCGGCATCGCGGCGCTGCTCCCAGCCGCCTTTGTCGGCGAATATCGCGGCGAGCGCCGCGGCGAGCGCGGCCGGATCGTCGGGCGGAAAGAGCGTCCCTGTCACGCCGTCCTCGATCAGCTCGCGATGGCCGCCGACGTCGGAGGCCGCGACCAGCCTCCGCTGCGCCATGGCCTCGAGCGGCTTCAGCGGCGTCACCAGCTCCGTCAACCGCATCGCCTTGCGCGGATAGGCGAGGACGTCGACCAGGCTGTAATAGCGTTCGACCGCTTCGTGGGGCACCCGGCCGACGAAGCGGATGCGGTCGGCGACCGGCGACGCCGCCGCCTGCGCCTCCAGCGCCGCCGCCATCGGCCCACCGCCGACCAGCACCAGCGCCGCCTGCGGCCGTGCCGCGACCAGCGCCGGCATCGCCGCGATCAGGTCGTCGAGGCCCTCATAATCGTAGAAGGAGCCGATGAAGCCGACGACCTCCCTGCCCTCCAGCCCGAGCGTGCGGGCGAGCGCGGCATCGCGGGGCGGCGGCGCGCCGAAGAGGTCGAGATCGACTCCGTTTGGCGCGACCAGGATCTTGGCCGCGGGAATGCCGCGCGCGGTAAGATCCTGACGCAGCCCCTCGCAGATCACCGCCACCGCATCGGCCTTGCGCGCGGCGAAGGTTTCCAGCGCCTTCGTCGCCCGATAGACCGGCGAGCCCGCGCGCCCGGTGCCGTTGCCGACCGCGGCATCCTCCCAGAAGGCGCGGATCTCGTAGACGAGCGGCAGCCGCCGGCGCTTGGCGATGCGCAGCGCCGCCAGCGCGTTCAGCACCGGCGAATGCGCGTGCAGCAGATCCGGCCGCCAGCGTTCGGCGATCGCATCGATCCGCCGCGCCAGCGCCGCCACCTCGCGCCACTCGCGCAGCGGCGAAGGCGCCGGGCGGATCGCGGGCGTGCGGTAGAAGGTGAGGCCGTCCACCGTCTCCGGATCGGGCCCGTCCTGATAGTGGCGGACCCCGGTGACGCTCGCTACCTCCCAGCCGCGCGCGACCTGCGCCTTCAGGATCGCGCGGGTGCGAAAGGTGTAGCCGCTGTGCAGCGGCAGGCTATGATCGAGGACGTGGAGGATGCGCATCTTTGCCGTCTCTGCCACAGGCAGCCTTAATCGGACGTCAACCGGCCGGGACTAGGCCGGGCCGGGGCACGATGCCCGATAGCGCAAAGGGTTGTACAGACGCCGTGATCGACCTCTTCTCGCTCGCGATCACCCACGCCCTGCTGCTGCTCGCGGCGTGGCGGATGGTAGGCCGGGCCGACCTCGATCGCGAGCCGGAGCCGGCGCAGGAACCGCTCGGCGATGCGTGACCTCGGCTTCGTCGGCTTCTTCTTCGCGCTGCTGCTGTTCGGGCTCCGGCGTCCGTTCCTGTTCGTGCTCGCTTATGTCTATGTCGACATCGTCTCGCCGCAGCGGCTGTCTTATTATCTGCTCAACAGCCTGCCGATCTCGCTGATCTGCGCCGGTCTGGCCGTCGCCGGCTGGGCGATCGCCGACGACAAGAGCGGCACGCGCCTCGCCGGTCGGCAAATCCTGCTGCTGATGCTGCTGCTCTGGGCCGGCTACACCACGCTCAGCGCCGACTTTCCGGTCGAGGCGCTCGACAAGTGGGGCTGGGTCTGGAAGGCGCTGGCGTTCGCGATCTTCCTGCCGCTGACGCTGCGCACGAAGCTCCGGATCGAATCGATGCTGCTGTTCATGATCCTCTCGGCCGCCTCGATCGTGATCATCGGCGGCATCAAGACGCTGGTCTCGGGCGGCGGCTATGGCGCACTCAACCTGATGATCTCGAACAATTCCGGGCTCTACGAAGGCAGCACGATCTCCACCGTCGCGATCGCGATCGTGCCGATCATCCTCTTCCTGATGCGGTTCGGCACGATCTATCCACCCGATTGGCGGGTGCGGCTGTTCGGCTATGCGCTGGTCTTCGCCTGCGTGCTGATCCCGATCGGCACGGAAGCGCGCACCGGGTTGATCTGCATCGGACTGCTGGCCGTGCTGATGCTGCGGGCGACCAGGCGGCGCTTCCTCTACATCGTCATGCTGGGTGTGGCCGTCGCGATCGCGGTGCCGCTGCTGCCGCACAGCTTCACCACGCGCATGGACACGATCAAGACCTATCAGGGCGACAGCTCGGCCTCGACACGGCTCGCGGTGTGGGCGTGGACCTGGGACTATGTGAAGGACCATCCGGCCGGCGGCGGCTTCGAGGCCTATCGCCAGAACAAGCTGCGCATCGACAAGGTCGACGTCGAGAAGTCCGCCGGCGGCGAGAGCATCCAGACGACGCAGGAGTTCGATCAGGCGCGCGCCTATCACAGCGCCTATTTCGAGATGCTGGGCGAGCAGGGCTTTCCGGGCTTCCTGATCTGGATCACGCTGCACCTGAGCGGGCTCGTGCGCATGGAGGTGATCCGCCGCCGCTACCTGAAGCACGAGGGTACGGACGCGTGGATCGCCCCGCTGGCGACCGCGCTCCAGCATGGCCAGCTCATCTACATGGTCGGATCGCTGTTCGTCGGGATCGCCTACCAGCCGTTCATCCTGATGCTGATCGGCGTCCAGATCGGCCTCGACACCTATGTCGGCAGGCGGCTGCGCGCGGCCCGCGCGGTTCCGTTCGCCGCCGCCGGCTTCGCGCGTACCCCGGCGACCGGCACCGGCTGGCGCTGATCCCGGAACGAAGCGCCGCCGGATCGCGTTCACCGACCGTCATGGCCAGCCTCCCCCCTTCGCTCTGCTTCGGCGATTGCGCCGAGCCCGGCATCACCCGCAAGAAGCTCACGCACGGCTGGGCCTATTACGCCCCCGCCGGCGACCGCATCACCGACCGCGACGAGATCGACCGGCTGAACCGCATCGCGTTGCCGCCGGCCTATCGCGATGCCTGGTTCTGCCCTTTGCCGGGCGGTCATATCCAGGCGATCGGCTATGACGAGAAGGGCCGGAAGCAATATCGCTACCACCTCGATTTCCGCTCGCAGCAGGAGGCAGAGAAATACGACCGCTGCGGCGCGTTCGGCCGCGCGCTGCCCAAGATCCGGGCGCGCGTCGAACGCGATCTCGCCGGGCGGAAGCTCTCGAAGAACACTGTGATCGCCGCCGTGGTGCGACTGCTCGATCTCGGCCGCGTCCGCGTCGGCAATGACGGCTACGCCAAGGCGAACAAGAGCTTCGGCGCAACGACGCTGCGCGACCGCCACGCCAAGATCACGGGCGGCCGTCTCAAGCTCGAATATATCGGTAAGTCCGGCAAGCTCCAGCAGATCACGATCGACGACCAGCGGCTCGCCCGGATCGTCCGGCGCTCGCAGGACCTGCCCGGCCAACGCCTGTTCCAATATCTCGACAGCGACGGCGCGCGTCATCCGGTGACCTCGTCCGACGTCAACGCCTATATCCGCGAAGCGTCCGGCACCGAGTTCACCGCCAAGCATTTCCGCACCTGGGGCGCGAGCACACTCGCTTATGGCCAGCTCGTCGAGGCAGCGCCTGAGGGGCTGACGCTGAAGACGATGCTGGGCCCCGTCGCGGCTGCGCTCGGCAACACGCCGGCGATCAGCCGCAAATCCTATGTCCATCCGGCGCTGATCGAGCTCGCCCGCGGCGGCGGCCTCCGCGACCAGCCGAAGCCGCGCCTGCCGCGGGCGGCCAAGCATCTTTCCCCGGTCGAGCGCGGGCTGATCGCCTTCCTCGACGCTCTGGTCGCAACAAATATGCCCGAGACGGAGACGGCCGAGCCGCAGACGGAAGCGCGGCGGGCCGCCTGATGCTTTCGCTGAAGGCCCGGGCTGCCGCGCCTGCGGCGGTGCCCGCGCATCCGGCAGTGCCGCTCGCGCCGCAGCCGGTCGGCTCGATCCAGCACCGGTTCAACGATCTGGTCGAGCAGTCGCGCGAGTGGATCTTCGAACATACGCTGCAGATCATCGTCGCGGTGGCGATCGGAACGGTGATCGTGGCGATGCTCCTCGGCGTGAGGTCGCTGGGCATGCGGCTGTGCCGCGGCGCGCCGAACGACACCGACTGGCGCGTTCTCGTCGGACGCGTGCTGGCGCGCACCAAATTCCTGTTCATGGTGGTGCTCGCCGCGCAGCTCGTCTCGGGCTTCGCTTATGCGCCCGAGTCGGTGGCGCGGACGATCCGCTTCCTGTTCACCGTCGGCGCCTTCCTGCAGGGCGCGCTGTGGCTGCGCGAGCTGGTCCTCGGCCTCGTCGAGCATCGCGCGGCGCGCAACGGCGAATCCGATCACAGCGCGCTCGGCAGCGCGATGGGCATCATCCGCCTGCTGGTCACCATCGCCATCTTCGCGCTCGCGATCATCCTGATCCTCGACAATCTCGGCGTGAACGTCACCGGGCTCATCGCGGGCCTGGGGATCGGCGGCATCGCCATCGGCCTCGCCGCGCAGGGCATCTTCCAGGATCTGTTCGCGGCGCTGGCGATCCTGTTCGACCGGCCGTTCCGGCGCGGCGATTCGATCCAGTACGACAAGACGTCCGGCACCGTGGAGGCGATCGGCCTCAAGACGACGCGGCTGCGCGCGCTGACCGGCGAGGAGGTGATCATCTCCAACGCCAACCTGCTCAACAAGGAACTGCACAACATGGCGCGGCTCGACCGCCGCCGCATCGTGCTGACGCTCGGCGTCACCTACCAGACGCCGGTCGCAACGCTCGAGAAGATCCCGGAGATGGTCCGCGCGATCGTCGAGTCGCACGACAAGTGCACGGTGGTGCGTTGCGGCCTGACTACGTTCGGCGCGTCCAGCCTCGATTTCGAGCTGCAGTTCGACGTGCATTCCGAGCAATATAACGAGGTGTTCGATACCCGCGGCAAGGTCTGCATCGCGATCCTCGCCGCGTTCAATCGCGAAGGCATCGACTTCGCCTACCCGACCCAGACCAGCTTCACCGCCGCCCCGGACGGGCGACTGGTGATGCCCTATGCGGACGCGGCGCCGCAGCCCGCGACGGACGAGATGCAGCGGCACGCGGACACCCCGTCCCCCGACAGGGCTTGACGCCCGCGCGCCGCTGCCTCCGCAGGTCAGGCGTGCGCATAAGCGCACCACCACCTCCAGAGAGGATTGCCAGCCCGGGGATCATCAGGCGGCGCGCCTGCGATCCACGTTCGGACTGTCGCTGCGCCGCTCCTAGAGGCAGCGTACCCGATAGGTTGTGCGCCCGATCACAGGCGCGTGCGCGACGTCACAGAAATGGTCAGAAGCTGACGTCGTCGAGCGACAGCAGCGTGGCGTTGCCGCCGGCCGAGGTGGTGTCGGTGGAGGTCACGCGCTCGGCGGCGAAGCGGTGCAGGTAATTGGGGCCGCCCGCCTTCGGGCCGGTGCCCGACAGTCCCTCGCCGCCGAATGGCTGCGAACCGACGATCGCCCCGATCATCGAGCGGTTGACGTAGAGGTTGCCGGCGCGTGCCCGGTCCTCGATCGCCTCGGCGGCGCGCGCGATCCGGCTGTGTAGGCCCATCGTGAGACCATAGCCCAAGGCGTTGACCCGCGCGATCGTCTCCTCGAGCTGCCCGGCCGGCCAGGTAGCGACATGGAGCAGCGGCCCGAACCATTCGCTGCTCAAGTCCTCGATGCGGTCGATCCGGATCACCGTCGGCGGCACGAACAGGCCCTCGCTTAGCACGGCGACGGTGTGCACCCAGCGCGGCTCGGTCGCGGCGCGATGATCCATCAGCTTGCGCCAGGCGGGTTCGTCGATGACCGGGCCGATGTCGGTCGCGGGATCGGCGGGGTCTCCGATCACCAGCGTGTCCATCGCGCCGGCCAGCATCTCCAGCGTGCGCTCGGCGATATCCTCCTGGAGGAGGAGCAGGCGGAGCGCCGAGCAGCGCTGCCCGGCCGAACGGAAGGCGGAGGTGACGATGTCGGCGACGACCTGCTCGGGCAGCGCGGTCGAGTCGACAAGCATCGCGTTGATGCCGCCGGTTTCCGCGATCAGCGGCACGAGCGGGCGGGTGTCGCCCTCCAGCAGCGATCGGGCGATCCGCCGGGCGGTCGCGGTCGAGCCGGTGAAGGCGACGCCGGCGATGCGGGCATCGGCGACCAGCGCGGCACCGTCTTCCGGCCCGCCGACGAGCAGCACCAGCGCATCCTCCGGCACGCCCGCCTCGTGCGCGAGGCCGACCGCCCAGCCGGCGATCGCCGGCGTCTGAGGCGCGGGCTTGGCGACCACCGTATTGCCGGCGACCAGCGCCGCGGCGACCTGACCGAGGAAGATCGCCAGCGGGAAGTTCCACGGCGCGATGCACGCCCAGACGCCGCGTCCGTCGTAGCGCAGCACGTTGCGCTCGCCGGTCGGCCCGGGCAGCTCGACCGGCGCGAGCGAACCGCGCGCCTGCGCGGCATAATAACGGCAGAAGTCGACCGCCTCGCGAACCTCGCCGAGCGCGTCGCCGATCGTCTTGCGCGCTTCCCGCACGCTTACCGCCATGAGCTCGGAGCGATGCGCCTCGAGCAGGTCGGCGAGACGTTCCAGGATCGCGGCGCGCGCGTCGAGCGGCGTCGCCGACCAGGCCGGGAAAGCGCTTTGCGCCCGGCCCATCGCAGCCGGCACCGCGTCGCCGCGCGCGCGTGGCGGCACCGGCGGCGCAGCAAAGGCTGTTGCGGGAACGGCGACCGCGCGCGCGACCGCGGCGAGCGTCTCGCGATCCTGGAGGTCGATGCCTTCGCTGTTGCGCCGGCCGTCGCCGAACAGGTGCGCCGGTAGCGGGATCGATGGGTGCCGCGAGCCGCCGACACAGGCGATCTTCACCGCCGGATCGGCGAGCAGCGCCTCGTCCGACAAGCCCTCGTCGGCGAGCTGGTGGACGAAGCTCGAATTGGCGCCGTTCTCCAGCAACCGACGGACGAGATAGGCGAGCAGGTCGCGATGGCCGCCGACCGGCGCGTAGATCCGGCAGCGATAGCCCTCGTCGCGCACCAGCCCCTCGTAGAGCCCGCCGCCCATGCCGTGCAGCCGCTGGAACTCGAACGAGGCGGGATCGGTCGCCCATTCGAGGATCGTCGCGACGGTCAGCGCATTGTGGCTGGCGAAGGCGGGATAGATGTTCGGCGCCGCCAGCATGTCGCGCGCGCAGGCGAGATAGGAGACGTCGGTCGCGGCCTTGCGGGTGAACAGTGGATAATCGGGCAGCCCCGCCTCCTGGGTGCGCTTGATCTCGCTGTCCCAATAGGCGCCCTTGACGAGGCGGACGGCGATGCGCCGGCCGGTCGCGCGGCCAAGCGCGTCGGCCCAGGCAATCACCGGCCGGGCGCGCTTGCCATAGGCCTGCACCGCCATGCCGAAGCCGTCCCAGCCCGACAGCGCCGGCGCGCGCGCGACGGCTTCGATGATGTCGAGGCTCATCTCGAGCCGCTCGCTCTCCTCGGCATCGACGGTTAGGCCGATGCCGGCGGCGGCGGCGGCCTGCGCGAGCCGCTCCAGCCGTTCGATCAGCGCCGGCACGCAGGCGTCCCACTGCGCCACCTCGTAGCGCGGATGCAGCGCCGAAAGCTTGACCGAGACCGAATGACCCTCGCCGGCATGGCGGCCGATCGCGGCGATCGCATCGTCATAGGAGCGCAGGTAGCGCTCGGCGTCGGGCCAGGTGCGGGCGGCTTCGCCGAGCATGTCGAAGCTGGCGGTAAAACCACGCTGCTCGGACTTGGCCATGCGGGCGCGCGCCTCGGCGATGGTGCGGCCCATCACGAAGATCTCGCCCATCATCCGCATCGCCGCACCCACCGCCTGCCGCACGAACGGCTCGCCGGCGCGCGCGATCAGCCGCTTGAGCACGCCCGCTCTGCCGCTGTCGCTGACCAGCGCGCGGCCGATCACCAGTCCCCACGTCGCCGAGTTGACCAGCGTCGAATGCGACCGTCCGGCATGTGCCCGCCAGTCGGCGTCGCCCAGCTTGTCGGCGATTAGCGCGTCCGCCGTCTCCGGATCGGGCACGCGCAGGAACGCCTCGGCGAGGCTCAGCAGCGCCA
>CAXTTP010000117.1:2077-8555 GCA_964247195.1 uncultured Sphingomonadaceae bacterium | reverse complement strand
CACCAGCCGGTCGTAGCGCAGCTCGCCGCCCGACGCCAGCACCGCGACGCGCCGCGCCGGATCGATGCGTGCGACGCTGTCGCGCACCACGCGCACCCCGTGCTGCGCGGCGAGCGCGCCGCCGTGCCCACCGCCGAGTAGGCGATCACCCAGCCGACCGCCCAGCCGAACGCAGGCACCCGCTGCGTGTCGATGCCCATCCAGCGCAGGTAGAAGGGCAGGCCGACGATCAGAACCGCCTGCGCGGCGACGATCAGCCCGAACCGCCACGGCCGCACGTCGAGCACGCTGCTGAGGCCGGCGGCGAGCACGATCAGCACCGCCGCGATCCACAGCGCCCAGCGCGGCATGAGGATGAAGCGCCAGCCGTCGAGGACCTGGGCGAGCAGGCTGGCATGCACCTCCAGCCCGGTCATCGTCGGCTTTACCTCGGTACCGTTCGCGGTCCGCATGCTGAGCCGGGTCGCCGGCGTGGTGAACTGGTCGACATCGGAGATGTCGCCGCCGATGAGGACGTAGCGGCCTTCGACCTGCGACCGCATCGCTTGAGCCAGCGCCGGATCGGCAAACAGGTCGATCGGCAGCGAGGCGAACACCGGACGGTCGGCGAACTTGGGCAGCCGGTAGCGGATGCCGCCATGATAGGTCAGGAACTCGCGATGCCGCTGCGCCAGTGCATTGGCGAGCAGCGGCGGCAGGCCGCGCGGCTGGGTCGGCCAGTTGCGCATGACATGATCGGGATCGTCCTCCAGGCGAATGCTCGTCGGGCGGACATTGCCGGGGGCAAGGCTCTTCACGAAGCGGGTGAGGAACGCCTCCTGCCAGGGCTGCATGTAGACGGCGTTGGTGCTGTTCGAAGCGAAGCCCAGCCAGGTCGGCGTCCGCATCGTCCGGAACGCCGCGACTAGCCGGGCGTCGTCCGGCTGCGGCTGATCCAAGAGGATATCGATCCCGATCGCCTTCGGCTTCAGCGCGTCGATGTTGACAAGCGCCTTCGCCAGCAGGGCGCGATCGAGCGGCGACCGCTTGCCGGTCGCCGCCAGCGTCTCGTCATTGTAGACGATCATGACGATGCGATCGTCCTGTGCCACCCGCGGCGCGGTAAGCAGGATGCGGACGTCGTAGAGCACGCGCTCGGCATCGTCGGCGAGCGGAACCGACCAGCCGTAGCGCGTGAACAGCAGGCCGACGATCAGGAACAGGAGTGCACCGGCGAGCCGCAACGGCCCGATCTGCCGCAGCATCCGCCGGCCCAGCACCCGCGAGCCGGCGATCGCCCGGTCGAGCGAAGCCGCCGAGGCCGGCATGTCCATCGGGCGCGGGACTCTTTCGCCGATCAGTTGGCTCGCAGCACGGGACGATCGCCGTCGCCGATCAAGGCGAAGCCGGCCCAGTAATAGGGATGCGAGGTGTCGGCTTCGTCCATCAGCTTGTTCTGGGCGATCCGCAGCGCCTCGGCGGCGCTGGTGCCGGCCTTGGCGTCGAACAGGCCGCCGATCAGCCGCTCGGTTGCCTTGAAGCTGTCGGGGGCCGGCCAATGGCTCGCCAGCACCGATCGTCCGCCGGCGCCGATGAACGCGCGCACCAGTCCGTCGAGAGCGTCGCCGCCGCCGCTCGTCACGCCGGCCTCCCGCGTCGCCGCGACGGTCGCCTTGCCGGCGGTGTCGCAGGCGGAGAGGACGACGAGGTCGGCATCGAGCCGCAGATCGTAGATCTCGCGGAAGGTCAGCAGGCCATCCGAATTGCCCTGCCCGAACGAGGTCACCAACGCCGGTCGCGCCGGGCATTCGGGACGCGGCGCGGTGACGAGACCGTGCGTCGCGAAATGGATGATGCGGTACTGGTTGAGGTCATGGCGCGCCTCGATCGCTGTATCGCTGAACTCCGCGCCGGTGACGAGGGTGGACCGGTTGGCGCCGATGATCGAACGCGCCGTCTTCAGCTCGGCATCCGAGATCGGCCTGCTCCAATTGTCGAGCGGCCAGTTGCAGTCGATGCCGCCCGCGCCCGACACCGAGCGCGTCGAGGCGAGCTGCAGCGCGGCGGCGCCCGCCACCGGCGCGTTATGCCCGAAGCCGAGATAGATGTTGGCCGCCGTCGACGGCGCCGCCTGGCGCACGTCGCGGAAGGCACGGGCGGAGACCGCGGTGCTCACCTCGGCGGACCGGCCGAGCCAGTTCATCCCTCGGAGGTCGAACTCGTCGGCGTTCGGCGCCTTCACGCGCTTCAGATAGGCATCGACGCTCGCCTGGTCGGCGATCAGCAGGTTGATCGGCAGCCGCAGCATCGCCCCGTCCGGCTCGAACACCAGATGCCGCACCTCCGGCATCCTCGGCGCCACCGGCCCGAGCAGGTCGATATAGAGCGCGCGGGCGATCTTGACGTTGAACGGGTAGGTCAGGAGCTCGCCATTCTCCTCCTTGGCGATCGTGTCGCGGAGCGCGTCGACCTGCTTGTCAAGCAGCGCGGCGGACAACGGCGTGCGATACGCGGTCGCGTCCGCCGAGGTCGCAAACAGCGCGTAGACGGTGTCGCCCACGACGGCGAGCTTGAGATAGGCCTCGCCCGGCTTCAGCACGCTGCGCAGGTCGGCGAGAGTCAGCGCCTGGGTGCTGATCGCGCGATATTTGGGGAAGGCGGCAAGCTTCGCCTGCGTCGCGATCTGGTCGCGCTCCAGCCCGCTCACGGTCGCGCGCAGTTCGATGATGCGCCGGGCATCCTCGGGTTTGGGCATATCGCTCGCGGCAAGGCGGGCGAGCTCGACGCGGTTGCGCTCGACGTCGCGGGTAAGGTTGACCGACTGGCGGAACAGCCGTGACGCCTCGTCGCTGCCGCCGCTGAGCTCGCGCGCGAGGACCGCCTGGGTGTCGGCGACACCGGGCCGGACCAGCGTCTCGGTCGCCAGGAAGAAATCGTCGACCAGCGCCGGACTGGCCGGCAGTTGCTGGACGAGCAGCGCGAAATAGGGCGCGAGCAGGTTCTCGAAGCCGATCGTCGACCCGCCGCTCGCCGCCATCGTCCCGACGACTTCGCGATAGAGGGCGAGCGCCTGGTCGGTCTGTCCGCGGCGGCCGAGATAGGCGGCGAGCCGCGCCTTGGCGGCGTTGACCGCGGCGGACGACGGATATTCCGCTTCGAGCAGGGCCACGCCGTCGCGCAGCAGCTTCTCGGCGCCGGCATAATCCTTGGCGTCCTCGTCGAGGGCCGAAAGCTCCGCCATCGTCTGGGCGCGCACCCGCGCGATCGAGGTGACGCGGCCCTCGCGCACGCTCGCCAGTGTCGTCAGCGCGCCCTGGAGCGCCGCGCGAGCCTCGGCGGGCTTGTCCTGAAGACGAAGCACGGTGCCCTGGAGCGCCTGCGCCTGCGCGTCGAGGATGGTCGCCTTCTCCTCCGCGGTCAGCGTCACGTTCTCGGTGATGCCCAGCTGGCGGGCGAGGGGGGCGCTGCTGTTGATCTGGGCGGCGGTGACCGCGTCGATCTCGGCGCTGCCCGCCGGCATCACCATGCCGACCGGCGCCAGCGGCCGGGCGAGCTCGTCGAGCGCCGCCGCCAGCCGCCGCTGGTTGATGAGGTGGAGCGCTGTCATGTTGCGCCGCAGCCGGAGCTCGACCGGGTCCGCGGTCGGCACCAGCGCCGCCTGCGCCAGTAGCGCGTCGGCTTCGGCGAAGTCGCCGAGATTGGATTTCTGGAGCGCGCGGTTGACGAGATATTCGCCGAGCCGCTTGCGCTGCTCGGCGGCGCCCTCGGCGCGCTCGAACAGCGTGTCGAAGAATTCCGCGGCCTCGGCGTAGCTGCCGCTATTGTTGCGCCGATAGCCCTCGGCCAGCGCCTGATCGAGGTCCAGGCTGCCGGCCTGAGCGCGGGCGAAGGCAGCCGGATCGCCCGCCGCCGTCGTCGCCACCGAAATCTCGCCCGGAACCGTCCGGTCGGCGACGATCGTGCGGAGGCCGAGCTGCAATGCCGAGTCGTAGCCGGCGAGGCCCTCCGCGACATAGACCGTCTTGCCGCCGGCGAACGCATATACCCGATAGCCGACATCGGCCTGGTTGAGCTTGCACTCGGCCGTCTCGACCGCACCCAGCCCATCGACCTTGCCGGGTGCCAGCGGCGCGCAACTCGCCTGCGTCTCGCGCAGCGCAGCGAGGCGGGCGAGCGGATCCTCGGCGCCCTTGCGGAGCGCAAACAGCCGGCCGACCGGCGCCGTCGCGTCACGGCATACGATCGAATAGGCGCGGTCGAAGATGTTCTTGAGCGCGGGATCGATGCCGCGCGTCTGCACCTGGCAGAGCACGCCTGCGCCGCTGCCGAGGCGGAAGCTGTTCTTCAGGCTGGGCCGGTCCTGCGCGGACGCCGGACCGGCCGATCCCGCAACGCAGCCGACCGCGGCCGCCGCGGCCAATACCCAACGCAAGCCCAAAGACTGACGCACAACCGCCTCCCGCTACAACGCCAACGGCAAGGATGCCCGGCATCGTATCCGATGCGGCCTCGCCAGATCTGTTCGGTGCGCCCCGTCGCTTATCGACTCTGTGTTATACGATACAGCGTGGCCGCGCCGCTGTCGAAGCGATTGTTTGCCGCACGGCCGACGGAACGCGCACGGCAAAACGGGCGCCCTCCGGGGAGGACGCCCGTTTCAGTTTCGTCCGGCCGCCGCGAGTGGACGGCCAGCGATCACATCGAGCCGTTGCTCGCCGCGTCGTGAGCGTTGTCGGCAGCGTCGTGCATGTTGTCGGCAGCGTTCTCGAGCACCTGCTCCTGAGCGGTGTTCGTCGCGTTGTCGGCGGCATCCTCCATGTTGTCGGCCGTCGCTTCGAGCGCCGCAGAGGTGTTCTCCGCAGCGTTCTCGGCCGGCGTCGGCTTGCTGCAGGCAGCCAGGGACATCAGGCCGGCGGCAGCGAGAACAAAGGTCATCTTCTTCATTCGAGCGCTCCAAGTTCATAACAGGGCCGGCCCGAACGCCGTCCCCGCCGCTCCCATAACGGCACGTGATTTGCCGTCAACGGGGATTGTTACGTCCGCCGATCTTCCGACATTCTGTTGTTGCGCTGCACCATAGAAAATGCAACCTTTTCGAGCCTGAAGCATTTGGCATCATATCTGCATCGTCGAGCCGGCAGGTCCTTGTACCCGGCACCGTAGCAGACCATGTTGCGGACGAGAGGATTACGATGAAGGAACTCGGGTTCGGCAATTCGCTGCGTCGTGTTGCCCTGATCGGTAATTTCCCGCCACGGCTGTGCGGCATCGCAACATTCACCTCGGATGTCCGCGACGCGCTTCTTTCGGCCTATCCGGCGCTTGGCGTCGACGTTTACGCGATGACCGAACCCGCATCTCCCCACGTCTATCCGCCCGCGGTCGTCTGCACCATTTCGCAGGATGATGTCGGCGATTATCATCTCGCCGCCCAGCGCATTAACGATAGCGACGCCGATGTCGTGCTCGTCCAGCACGAATATGGGATCTTCGGCGGCGCTGCCGGAATGCTCCTGCTGCGGCTGCTCGACCGGGTGAAGGCGCCGGTGGTGGTGACGCTCCATACCGTCCTCGAAACGCCCAATGCCGAACAGCATGCGGTGATCGAGGCGCTGGCGGCGCGCGCGTCGCGGCTGATCGTCATGGCCGAGAAGGGCCGCGAAATACTGGTGCGGGTGCACGGCGTTTCGGCGGACCAGATCCTGGTCGTGCCGCACGGCGTTCCTGACCGGCCGCTGGTCGAGCCTGACACGCTGAAGTCCCGCTTCGGCTTCGAGGGCAGGCGGGTGCTGCTCACCTTCGGTCTGCTTTCGCCGAACAAGGGCATCGAGACGATGATCCGGGCGCTGCCGGCGATCGCCGCGGCGGATCCCAGCGTGCTGTACGTCGTGCTCGGCGCTACCCACCCGCATTTGGTCGCGCGCGAGGGCGAGGCGTACCGTGATCGGCTCGCAGCGCTCGCCGCCGAACTTGGCGTGTCCGACAATCTCTGCTTCATCGACGGCTTTCTCGCCAAGGACCTGCTGCTCGACTATCTCGCCGCCTCGGACGTCTACGTGACGCCCTATCTCAACGAAGCGCAGATCACGTCGGGCACGCTCTCCTATGCGGTGGCGCTCGGTAAGCCGGTGGTGTCCACGCCTTATTGGCACGCGGCCGAACTGCTCGCCGACGGCGTCGGCGTGCTCGTCGACTTCGGCGACAGCGCCGGCTTTGCCGCCGCCATCGCCGACCTCCTGTCAGACGGTGTCCGCCTCGAGGCGATGCGCCATCGCGCCTGGCAGATCGGCCGCTCGATGACGTGGGAGAAGCTTGCCCAGGCCTATGTCGGCGCGTTCCGCGAGGCCGTGGCCAAGCGCCCGGTGCGCCTGGTCGCCGGCGCGCCGCGCACCGACGAGATCCTCGCGCCGCGCCTCGACGGGATCGAGCGCATGTCGGATCATACCGGCATGCTGCAGCATTCGATCTACAGCGTGCCGGACCGCGAACATGGCTATTG
>CAXTTP010000117.1:0-2067 GCA_964247195.1 uncultured Sphingomonadaceae bacterium | reverse complement strand
GATGCATATGCTGGACGGTCCGCTCGCGACGCGCGCCGACGAACTCGCCCGCGTCTATGCGTCGTTCGTCCAGCACGCCTGGAACGGTGAGCGGGGCCGCTTCCGCAACTTCATGGACTTTAACCGTCGCTGGCTGGAAGAGGAGGGGTCGGAGGACAGCTTTGGCCGTTCGCTTTGGTCGATCGGCGTCACCGCTGCTTCGTCACGGCGCAACGACCTGCGGCGCTGGGCGCTGCACCTGTTCGATCAGGTCGCGCCGCGCGCTCTCTCGCTTGGCAGCCCGCGCGCCTGGGCGTTCGCGATGCTCGGCGCGGGCGCGGTCCTCGACGTGCATCCCGGGCACGCGCTCGCGACGTCGCTGCTTACCGACCTCACCGCGCGCCTGCGCGACCGCCTCGCCCAGACGCGCCGGCCCGACTGGATCTGGTTCGAGGCCGTGCTCGGCTACGACAATGCCCGGCTGCCCGAGGCGCTCCTGGTCGCCGGCCGCCGGCTGCGCGATCCCGCGGCGATAGCCGACGGTGTCGCCACGCTCGAATGGCTGGATCGGGTCCAGACGAGTGCGGAAGACAACTTCCGGGCGGTCGGCACCGACAGCTTCGGGCGCGCCTTCAGTCCGCCGTCTCGCTACGACCAGCAGCCGCTCGAGGCGTGGGCTACGATCGATGCCGCGCTGGCCGCGGTGGAAGCCACCCGCGATCCGAAATGGCTGGAGATGGGCCGCCGCGCCTATCGCTGGTATCTCGGTGCGAACGATATCGGCGTGCCGATCGCCTCGCCCGCCGATGGCGATTGCTACGACGGTCTGATGGCCGATCGCGCCAACCTGAACCGGGGTGCGGAATCGGTACTGTCGTTCCAGCTTGCCTGTTGCGCGATGGAAAGGTTGGCTAAACGTGCCGAGCATTGCATAGCTAATCCCAGCGCCGGCGCGATCGCCTCCTGACCAGGTAGCACGCGCCGGAAATCTGGGGGTTCGTCCGGCTGTGTTCGACGTCATTCACTGTCCGTTGCGGCTCCAGGCCGACGCGTCGCGCGTCGTGGTCCGCCCGTTCCACATCCCTATCGAGGCGGGGCCTGCCCCGGGCATGCCCGGCCGTGTGAGGCGCATCGTCGATTCGGTGCTGGCGCTCGACGACGTTTCCGCCGAGGCCGAGCTCGAGCTCATCCTCAAGGATTTCGAGGCTCGGCACTGGCAGACGCGAAACGTCTTCGACACGCGCTATGCCGCGATCCAGGCGGGCCTCAACCTGGACGGCTCGGCGATCTCGCGGATGAAGCAGCAGCTGATCGGCGCCTATTTCTGCCATGAATACAGCTACGCCGCCGCGGCGCTGATGAACCCAAGCATCGTCGCCCATCCCGATCAGAGCGGGATCAGCGAGGGCGCCGTCCGCATCGCCATGTCGCTGCGCGCGGTGGGCGAGGGCCATATTTCCTCGGTCGCCTTCCGCGAGGGCATCGTCGGCCCCGGCCAGAATTTCGAGCTGATGCCGGAGCCGCCATTCGCGACCTCGGCCGATACCGCGAGCGAACTCGGCGACGGCGCGATCGAGGTTCACCGTCACCGTGACAGCTCGCTGTCCGGCACCGTGCTGTTCCCGATGACCGCGGCGCAGCGCAACGGGCTCGAGGATCTGCGGCTCGTCGAATTCACCCATGACGACGGCAGCCGCGAATGGCTCGGCAGCTATACTGCCTATAGCGGTTCGACGATCCGCTCCGAGCTGCTGCGAACACGCGACTTCCGCTCGTTCGTGCTTGCGCCGATGGGCGGCCCCGCGGCGCGCAACAAGGGCATGGCGCTCTTTCCACGCAAGGTGGGCGGCGAATATCTGATGATCGGCCGGCAGGACGGCGAAAACCTGTTCCTGCTGCGCTCCAATCGCCTCGATTACTGGGGTGAGGGAGAGTTGCTGCTGACCCCGCACTTCCCCTGGGAGATGGTCCAGATCGGCAATTGCGGCTCGCCGATCGAGGTAGCGGAGGGCTGGCTGCTGCTCACCCACGGGGTCGGCGCGATGCGCAAATATTCGATCGGCGCGGTGCTGCTGGACAAGGACGATC
>CAXTTP010000116.1:0-8586 GCA_964247195.1 uncultured Sphingomonadaceae bacterium | reverse complement strand
TCCGGTATCCATGGGTTCACCAAGGCGCTCGCTCAGGAAGGCGCGCGGGCCGGCGTTACCGTGAACGCGATCGCGCCCGGCTATGTCGATACCGACATGGTTTCCGCGGTGCCTGCCGACGTGCTAGCCAAGATCGTCGCCAAGGTGCCGGTCGGCCGCCTCGGCCAGGCGCAGGAGATCGCCCGCGGCGCCGTCTTCCTGTGCGGCGAGGATGCCGGCTTCGTCACCGGATCGACGCTGTCGATCAACGGTGGCCAGCACATGTATTGACGCACGAGGGCAGCGCCGGGCCGGTCAAGCGATCGGTGACGATCGCCGGCCACGCCACGTCGATCAGCCTCGAGCCCGTCTTCTGGACGGCGCTCGCCCGCGCCGCCGTGGAAGAGCGGCTGCCGCTCAGCACGCTCGTCGCCCGCATCGACGCCGAACGCGTCGGCGCCCCAGACCCGCCCAATCTCGCCAGCGCGATCCGCGTCTGGCTGTTCCGGCGCGCCGTTGACAACGTTGCGAATGATTAGCAATAGCGACTCGGGCGCCTGATCTCGCGCCGGGGAAGCAAGGGGAATGGGAGTGAGCGGTTCTGAATCCCGCGGCAGCGCCGGCATGGCGTCGCCCGCGTTCATCGCGCTTGGCTGCGTCGGTTTCATCGCCTCCGCGCCGGCCTGGGGCGAGGCGCCGTCCGAACCGGACGAGCAGGACGCCACCCTGCTCCAAGGCGTGGTCGTCACCGACACTGCCGTCGACGACCGGAGCTACAAGGTCGATCGTGCCGCCTCGCCCAAGTTCACGGCGCCGTTGCTCGATACGCCGCGCTCGATCGTCGTAGTCCCGGCCCAGGTGATCAAGGACACCGGATCGGCGACGCTGGCCGAGGCGCTGCGCACCGTGCCCGGCATCACCTTCGGCGCCGCCGAGGGTGGCAACCCGATCGGCGACCGCCCCTTCATCCGCGGCTACGACAGCCAGGGCAGCACCTATCTCGACGGGGTGCGCGACATCGGCGCGCAGACCCGCGAGGTCTTCGCGGTCGACCAGATCGAGGTCGTGCGCGGCAGCGACAGCAGCTTCGGCGGCCGCGGCAATGCCGGCGGCACGATCAACGTCGTCTCCAAGCTTCCGATGACGGACAGCTTCGCGAACCTCGCGGCAAGCTACGGCAGCGCCGACTACAAGCGCATCACCGCCGACGTGAACTATCGGCTAAGCGACCTGGTCGCGGTCCGCCTGGCGGGCATGTGGCACGATCAGGACGTCGCCGGCCGCGACGCGATCTTCCAGAAGCGCTGGGGCGTCGCGCCTTCGGTCACGATCGGCATCGACAGCCCGACCCGGCTGACCCTGGCCTATTACCATCTCGACACCGACGAACTGCCGGACAGCGGCATTCCCTATCTCTACACGATCGGCAACACGCCGAACCTCGGCTACAGCTATTCCGAGCCGGCGATCGGCGACGTCACGCTCGCCAGCGGCGCCACCGGCCACGTCAAGCGCAGCACCTTCTACGGCCTGAAGGATCGCGACTTCCGCGACAGCAAGACCGATCAGGCGACGCTGCGCATCGAGCACGCGTTCGGCGACCGTGTGACGCTCCGCAACACCTCGCGCTTCAGCCACACCTATCAGGCCTACATCTTCCTGCTGCCCGACGACAGCACGGGCAACGTCTACGGCACGACCGCGACCAACCCGCCGGGCGCGATCGGCAACCAGACGAGCGGCGGCTATGTCTGGCGGCGCGCCAACACGCGCTACGGCTATACCGATAGCATCATCAGCCAGACCGACCTGTTCGGCAGCTTCGAGACCGGCGGCATCAAGCACAGCTTCGCCGCCGGCAGCGAGCTATCTTGGGAAAAGGCGAAGCGCGGTGCGTTCGTGACGCGCAGCTTCACCAACGCCGCCGGCAACGAGCTGCTCTCGACCGGATCGACCGTCTCGCCCCGCTGCAACGCCGCGACGATCGCGCGCTATTATTGCACCAGCCTGTTCGATCCGAACCCGAACGACCCGTGGGTCAACTATGCCAGCGACACGTCGAACACCCCGGCGGCGATCGCCAAGAACTTGCCGATCGCCGAGACGATCAACTCGGCCGACAGCCAGGCGGGCTATGTCTACGATTCGATCACGATCAGCGAGGCGCTGATCGCCAATGTCGGGCTGCGCTACGATCGCTTCCATTCGGAGGTGCAGCCGGGTCTGCCAGTCAACGCGACCAGCCGCTACACCGTCTCGCGCATCGATACGCTGTTCAACTATCAGGGCGGGCTCGTCTTCAAGCCGACCAAGAACACCACCCTCTACGCCTCCTACGCGACCTCGGCGACGCCGCCGAACAGCCTGCTCGGCGAGGGGCAGGAGCAGAACGGCGTCATCGCCTCGGCGACCACGCCCACAGGGGCATCGGCGGTTCAGGTCGCAGCGGCGCAGGCGGCCTCCGCCGCGCTGAAGGTCGAGAAGAGCAGATCGCTCGAGGTCGGCGCAAAGGCCAACCTGTTCGAGGACCAGCTTTCGCTCACGCTTGCAGCGTTCCGCACCAGGACCAGCAACGCCCGCGCGACGAGCGACATTGGCACGGTCGCCTTCATCGGCGAGCGCCTCGTCAAGGGTATCGAGTTCGGCTTCAACGGAAATATCACCGCCGCATGGAACGTGTTCGGCGGCTACACCTATCTCGATGCGAAGATCACCGACGGCGGCTTCACCGCCTTCGCCGTACCGGCGGTGACCGGGCTGGGCGGCGTGATCGTCACGCCGGCGCGGACGATCGTCCAGCCCGCCGTCACGACCGGCCGGCGTTTCCCGCAGACCGCCAAGAACAGCTTCACGATCTGGTCGGATTACAAGATCTTGTCCGCCCTCACCGTCGGCGGAGGCGCCTTCTACACCGGCCGCGTCTTCGGCGGCTATTCGGACAATCGCGCGGTGACCGGCACCGGGGCTGCCGCCGTCGTCGATCCCGCGACCAAGGTCCTCGCCCGCAGCATTCCCGGCTATTGGCGGTTCGATGCACGCGTCGGCTTCAAGATCAACGATCGCTTCGACATCGCCCTCAACGTCCAGAACCTGACGGACAAGACCTATTTCAACCAGGCCTACAGCAACCATTATGCGTCGATCGCCCCGGGCCGCTCGGCCTTCGCGACGCTGAACGTCAACTTCTAGGCACCCGACGATGGCGCAGCCGTCGCTGGACGATCTGAACGCGATGGCCCCGGACGAGCTGGCGGCGCAGCTTGCCGCGCCGCCCGAACGCCGCGCCGCGAACGTGCGCACGGCGGCCGAGGGCGGCGTCGCCGAGGCGCAGGCGGTCTACGGCCAGATGCTCCTCGACGGCATCGGCGTGGCGGCGGACCCGCGCGAGGGCCTGCGCTGGTTCTGCCGGGCCGCGGATCAGGGCCATGCGCTCGCCATCAACATGGTCGGGCGCTGCTACGAGCTCGGCTGGGGCGTGGCGGTCGACAAGGCGCGCGCCGCCGCATGGTACAAGGCCGCGGCGCTGCGCGGGCTCGACTGGGGCATGTACAACTACGCCACCCTGCTCGCGCTCGGCGACGGCGTGGCGGAGGACCGCGAAGCGGCGCTCGACTGGCTGCGCAAGGCGGCCGCGATGGGCAACGCGAAAGCGATCAACTTCGTGGGCAGTTTCCACGAGGACGGCTGGGTGGTCGCACGCGACATGGCGGTGGCAGCGGAATGCTATGCGCGCGCCGCCGCCGGCGGGGATTTCCGGGGACAGTTCAACCATGCGCGGATGCTCGCCGCCGCCGGGCAGCTCGATGAGGCCGCAACCCAGATCAACCGCGCGGCGACGACCGCCACGCCGCGCTTCCGCAGGCAGATGCTCGACTACCTAGATCGTTGCAAGGAGCCGGAGCTGCGCACGGCCGGTCGCAACGCCTTGAAGGCGTTTGCGATTGCCTCGCATTAGTAATGACGCTAGCGTTTGGCGTTCGCGTGAGGGGATCCGTCGATGCACGCTGCACATGATCGCGATTTCGCCAGCCCGGAGGGACGGCAGCCTTTCTACGTCTCACAGTGCGACGTCGCGCCGGAGCGCGCGCGTTACGGTACGCGGCAGGCCAACCTTCCGGCCGTCGCGGCGATCCTCGCCGGCCATGCCGCGCTGCTCGCGCTGCTCGTCACGACGGACGTGCTGCCGTTGCGCAAGCCGGTGCCGAAGCCGCTCGTCGTCGAACTGTTGCCGGAAGCGCAGCCGCCGCCCCAGACAGTGCCCGCTCCACCCGTCGAGCCGCCGGTCGTGGCGCCGCCGACGGTCGTGCACATCGCGACGCCCGCGCCACCGGAGCTGGTCGTCGTCGACGAGGCGCCGCCGGTCGTCGCCCTGCCGACCGTCGCCGCGTCGCCCACCGTCAACGCGCCGGCGCCGGTCGCGACGGTGCCGATGCCGGTCACGCCGCCGGATTTCAGCGCCGCCTATCTCCACAATCCGTCCCCCCGATACCCCCTCGAATCGCGGCGCGAGAAGGAGCAGGGCACGGTCCGCATCAAGGTCCTCGTCAGCGCCGAGGGATCTGTCGACGAGATCAAGATCGCGTCGAGCAGCGGCTCGGACCGGCTCGATCGGGCGGCGTTGGAAGCGGTGCGCCGCTGGAGCTTCGCACCCGCCACGCAGGCCGGCCGAGCGGTAGCGGCCTGGGTGATCGTGCCGATCCCGTTCGTGCTGAAGGGCTGACGGGAGGGGCCTGCGGTGTTGCGGATTCCTGCCGTGCTTGGCGCCGACGAGCTGTCGGCGGTGCGCGCGATCGTGGGTGCCGGCGGCTGGATCGACGGCAATGCCACGTCGGGCCATCAGTCCGCGCTGGCCAAGCGCAACTGCCAGCTGCCGGAGGAGAGCCCGGCCGCGGCGGAGGCAGGCCGGATCGTGCTCGATGCGCTCGGCCGCTCGGCGCTGTTCGTGGCGGCGGCGTTGCCGCTCAAGGTCTATCCGCCGCTGTTCAACCGCTACCAGCAGGGCGACGGCTTCGGCCTGCACGTCGACAGCGCCGTCCGCATTCGGCGCGGCAGCGATTTCCGCCTCCGCAGCGACCTGTCGGCGACGTTGTTCCTGACCGACCCCGAAGACTATGACGGCGGCGCGCTGGTCTCTGGCGAGGTGGGCGATGGCGCGAAGCTGCCTGCTGGCGACATGATCCTCTACCTTGCCTCGACCCTCCACCGCGTGACGCCGGTCACGCGTGGCGCGCGGGTTGCCAGCTTCTTCTGGATCCAGAGCATGGTCCGCGATGCGGCGGCGCGCGCGACGCTGTTCGATCTCGACGGCGCGATCCAAGCGATCGCAGGCGATCGTGGCCAGGAGGATCACGCCGTGATCCGCCTGACCGGCGTCTACCATAATCTGCTCCGCCGCTGGGCCGACTGCTAGGCGCTACCTCCCGAGCAACGTCCGCGCGTGGCTGGCGAGCTGCGCCAGCATCGGCGAGGTCGGCGCGGCGGCGGCGCGGGCGCGGGCGACGAGCGTCCGGAACTGGTCGACGCGCGGACGCTGCGCCTCCAGCCAGGCATCGACCGCGGCGACCGGGTCGGTCCCGCCCGAACGCGCGAGGAAGTCGAGCCGGAGCTGCTCGAAGTCGCGGGCCAGGCCGGCGGTGAGCAGTCGCTCCCACGGATCCGTGGACCCGAACCGGATCGCCGCCGCCTTGGCCCAGTCGAGGCCGAGCGCCTCGCCGAGCTTCACATAGGCGCCGGTCACCGCCACCTCGTCGGCGCCGAGCTGGCTGGCGAGCGCGGCGGTGCCGACGGCGCCGTCGAGATCGGCGAGGCGGACGATACGATCGAGGAGCGCCGGATCGGCGCCGTCGGCGCCGAGCCGGTCGCGCAAGGCAGCTGACTGAATGCGCGCTTCCGATCGCAGCAAACCCTCCGCGGCGGCATCGAGCCGGTGCACGCCGGGGGCGAGCCGCGCGATCAGTGCCGCGGGCGCGATGCCGCCAGGCTCGGCGCGGAGGAGATCGGCCATGTGCAGCCGGGCACTCGCGGCGACGGTATCGAGGAGCACCAGCCGCCGGTCCTCGGCGATCGCCGCCGTCTCGATCGCGCGCCACAGGCTCTCGAGGTCGAAGATACCGTCGATCGCGAAGTAGGCGGCGGCGATCTGGGCGAGGCTGACCCCTTCCTCCTCGGCCAGTTCGAACGGCGCGATCGGGCCCAGCCGGTTGACGACGCGGTTGGCGGCCTTCGTCGCGATGATCTCGTGCGCCAGCCGATGACGATTGATCGCGCCGGCGAACCGCTCCTGCATCTCGCGCGGAAATGCGGCGTGGAGGAGTGGGACGAAGCTCGCGTCGGCGGCGAGCTCGGTCGCCTCGATCGCCGCCTGCAGCGCCAGCTTGCCGTGGCTCAGCAGCACCGCCAGTTCCGGCCGGGTCAGGCCACGCTGGTCCTGCGCACGACGGAGCAAGGCCTCGCTGGATTCCAGGCCCTCCACGGCGCGATCGAGCCGGCCGCTCGCCTCCATGATCTCGATCGCGCGTACCTGCGCGGGGAGCGCGGCGGCGGCGCCGCGCTCGGCCATCGACAGCGCCAGCGTCTGCAGGCGGTTGTCCTCGAGCACGAGCGCCGCGACCTCGTCGGTCATCCGCGCCAGCAGCGCGTTGCGGTCGGCGAACGGCAGGCGTCCTTCCGCCATCTCGCGGTTGAGCGCGATCTTGATGTTGACCTCGTTGTCCGAGCAGTCGACGCCTGCCGAATTGTCGATGAAGTCGGTCTCGATGCGGCCGCCCTTCACGGCAAACTCGATGCGGCCGGCCTGGGTGACGCCGAGGTTCGCCCCCTCGCCGACGACGCGGGCGCGGATCTCGCCGCCGTTGATGCGGTGCGCATCGTTGGCGAAGTCGCCGACCTCGACGTTGCTCTCGCCCTCGGCCTTCACATAGGTGCCGATGCCGCCGAACCAGAGCAGGTCCGCCGGTGCCTTCAGGATCGCCGCGATCAACCCGGACGGATCGATGCTGTCGCTCTCGACACCCAGCGTCGCCCTCACCTCCGGGCTGAGCGGGATAGTCTTCTGCGTGCGCGGGAAGACGCCGCCCCCGGGCGAGATCAGGGTCGGGTCGTAATCGGCCCAGGACGATCGCGGCAGCGCGAACATGCGCGCGCGCTCGGCCCAGCTCGCCGCCGCGTCGGGCGCGGGATCCAGGAAGATGTGGCGATGGTCGAACGCCGCGACGAGCCTGATCTCTTTGGAGAGCAGCATGCCGTTGCCGAACACGTCACCCGACATGTCGCCGCAGCCGACGACGGTGAACGGCTCGGTCTGGATGTCCGTGCCCATCTCGGCGAAGTGACGCTGCACGCCCACCCATGCGCCGCGCGCGGTGATCCCCATCGCCTTGTGGTCATAGCCTTGCGAGCCGCCGCTCGCGAACGCATCGCCCAGCCAGAAGCCGTGTTCGATGGCGATGCCGTTGGCGGTATCGGAAAAGGCGGCGGTGCCCTTGTCGGCGGCGACGACGAAATAGGGATCGTCGCCGTCGCGGATGGCGATCCCGGCGGGATGGACGAGCGCGTCGGCGACGATGTTGTCGGTGACGGAGAGCAGCGCACGGATGAAGATGCGATAGCTTTCGGTGCCCTCGGCGAGCCAGGCATCGCGATTGGCGGCTGCGGGAAGCTGCTTGGGGTAGAAGCCGCCCTTCGCGCCGGTGGGCACGATCACCGCATTCTTGACGACCTGCGCCTTCATCAGCCCGAGGATCTCGGTGCGGAAGTCGTCGCGCCGGTCCGACCAGCGGATGCCGCCGCGCGCTATCGGGCCGCCGCGCAGGTGAATGCCCTCGACCCGCGGCGAATAGATCCAGATCTCGCGCCACGGCACCGGCGCCGGCAGGCCGGGCACGGCGGCGCTGTCGAGCTTGATCGCCAGCGCCTCCTCCCCGGCCGCGGTAAAGGCGTTGGTACGCAGCGTCGCCAGCACCACCGCGCGCAGCCGGCGCAGGATCCGGTCGTCGTCGATCGCGGCGACGTTGGCTAGCGCAGCCTCGGCGAGGGCGGCGGCCGCGTCCGGATCGGCCTTCGCTGCCGGATCGTGCCGCGCATCGAACAGCGCCACGATCGCGCGGGCGACCTCCGGCGCACGGCGCAGCGCGGCGGCGACCGTGTCCAGCCCGTAAGCGAGCCCGGTCTGCCGCAGATAGCGGAACCAGGCCCGGAACAGCACGACGCCGCGCGGATCGAGCCCAGCGGCAAGGATCAGCTGGTTGAACGCGTCGCTTTCCGCACGCCCCTCCAGCACTGCGGCGATCGCGCTTTCGGCGACGCCCGCACGCGCGAACAGCGCGTCGGCCTCGGCGGCATCGTCGACCTCCAGCAGGAAGTCGTGGATATAGCCGAGCTTGCCGCCGTCGAGCGCGGTCGGGAACTCCTCGAGCACGCCAAAGCCAAAATTCTCGAGCACCGGCACCGCGGCCGAGAGCGGGATGAGCGCGCCGACCCGATAGATTTTCAGCCACAGCCGGTTGGGCGCGTCGCCCGCGTCGCGGTAGAGCCGCGCCGAGCGGCTTGCTGGATCGTCGAGCGCCTGCAGCCGCACGATGTCGGTCGCCGCCTCGCGCGGGCTGTAGC
>CAXTTP010000115.1:0-8619 GCA_964247195.1 uncultured Sphingomonadaceae bacterium | reverse complement strand
GGGCAGGTCAAGCGCGCCGGCTGGCCCTGAGCCCTTGTCCGCCATAGACTGTACAGGACGGGAGGATGAGATGGACGACGGGGCTATGGCATGGCGGACGATCGAGCGGCACGCCGATCGCCCCGCGCTCGCGCGGCTGTTCGAAGCGGAGCCGGACCGGCTGACGCGGATGGTCGTCGAGCAAGCGGGGCTGCGCTTCGACTTTTCCAAGACGCATCTCGATGGCGCGCTGATCGCCGATTTGGTCGCGCTCGCCGAGGCGACGGACCTCGCCGGTGCCCGCGACGCGCTGTTCGCCGGCGAGATCGTCAATCCGAGCGAGGGACGCGCCGCCGAGCATATGGCCGAGCGCGGCCATGGCGCGCCGGAGAGCGTCGCCCACGCGCAGATGCTGCACGCCCGGATGCGATCGCTGATCGATGCGATCGAGGCCGGCGCGTTCGGGCCGATCCGCCACATCCTCCACCTCGGCATCGGCGGATCGGCGCTCGGCCCGAAGCTGCTGGTCGACGCGCTCGGTCGCGACGCCGGGCGGTACGAGGTCGCGGTCGTCTCGAACGTCGACGGCACGGCGCTGGAAGAGGCGTTCGCCCGCTTCGACCCGACCGCGACGCTGGTCGCCGTCGCCTCCAAGACCTTCACCACCACCGAAACGCTGCTCAACGCCACGAGCGCGCTCGACTGGATGGCGCAGGCGGGCGTCGAGGATCCCTATGGCCGGGTCGTGGCGCTTACCGCCGATCCGGACGCGGCGATCGAGTGGGGTATCGACGGGACGCGCGTGCTGCCGTTCGCGGCGAGCGTCGGCGGGCGCTATTCGCTGTGGTCGTCGATCGGCTTCCCGGCGGCGCTGGCGCTCGGCTGGCAGGCGTTCGAGGAGTTGCTCGAGGGCGCCGCCGCGATCGACCGCCACTTCCGCTTTGCCGCGCCGGCCGCCAACGCGCCGCTGCTCGCCGCCTTCGTCGACCTCTATTATGCGGCGGTTCGCGGCGCCGAGACCCGCGCGATCTTCGCCTATGACGAGCGGCTGCGGCTGCTCGTGCCCTACCTCCAGCAGCTCGAGATGGAATCGAACGGCAAGGGCGTCACCGCCGCCGGCGAGCCGGTCGGCCGGGCGACCGCGCCGATCGCCTGGGGCGGGGTCGGCACCGATGTCCAGCATGCGGTGTTCCAGCTCCTCCACCAGGGCAGCCACCTCGTGCCGGTCGAGTTCGTCGCCGCGATCGAGCCCGGCGACGGGCTGGACGAGGCGCACCATCGCACGCTGCTGGTCAACTGCTTTGCGCAAGGCGCGGCGCTGATGGCCGGGCGCGCCGATCCCGCCGATCCCGCCCGCGCCTGTCCGGGCGATCGACCGTCGACGACGATCCTGCTCGACCGGATCGATCCGGCCCGGCTCGGCGCGCTGATCGCCTTCTACGAGCATCGGGTGTTCGCCAACGCCGTGCTCCTCGGCATCAATCCGTTCGACCAGTTCGGCGTCGAGCTCGGCAAGCAGATCGCGCGCGCGATCGACGCGGGCGAGGGCGGCGAGTTCGATCCCTCGACCCGTGCGCTGATCGAGCGCGCGCTCGGCTGAGCGCCGGAACTGCGACGGGATCGATCAGGCTGATCGGATCGAGGGGATCGCAATCGCCGTCGCCACCCCCTAAGTCGCGGCCCGACACCTAGCGCGGAGCACGGCGGCGATGGCCCAGTATGATTATGATCTGTTCGTCATCGGCGCGGGTTCGGCCGGGGTGCGCGCGTCGCGGGTGGCGGCGGCGCACGGCGCGAAAGTGGCGGTAGCGGAGGATCATCGCGTCGGCGGCACCTGCGTGATCCGCGGCTGCGTGCCGAAGAAGCTGCTCGTCTACGGCGCGCACTTCGCCGAAGATCTCGCCGATGCGCGGCGGTTCGGCTGGAAGGTGCCCGAGTGCGAGTTCGACTGGGCGACGCTGCGCGACAACGTGCTGGCCGAAGTCGACCGGCTCAACGAGATCTATTCGAACACGCTCGCCAGCAACAAGGTCGAGGTCGTGATCGACACCGCGACCGTCGCGGGACCGCACGAGGTGGCGCTCAAGAGTGGCCGGACGGTCACCGCGAAGACGATCCTGATCGCCACCGGCGCCTGGCCGATGCTGCCGGAGTTTCCCGGCGCGGAATATGGCATCACCTCGAACGAGGTGTTCCATCTCGAAACCCTGCCCAAGCGCGTCGTCATCGCCGGCGGTGGCTACATTGCCAACGAGTTCGCCGGCATCTTCCATGAATTCGGTTCGCACGTCACGCTGGTCAACCGCACCGACAAGATCCTGCGCGGCTATGACGAGCAGATCCGCGACCGGCTGCTTCAGATCTCGATGGGCAAGGGCATCGAGTTCCGCTTCCACGCCGCCTTCGAGAAGGTCGAGAAGCAGGCGGACGGATCGCTGATGGTCCACCTCACCGGCACCCAGCCGATCCCGGCCGACGTGCTGCTGTTCGCGATCGGCCGCAAGCCGAAGACGGACGGTCTGGGCCTGGAGACGGCGGGCGTCGAGCTCGACGAGAAGGGCGCGGTCAAGGTCGACGCGGATTCGAAATCGACCTGCGACAGCATCTACGCGATCGGCGACGTCACCAACCGCGTGCAGCTCACTCCAGTCGCGATCCGCGAAGGACAGGCGTTCGCCGACACCATCTTCGGCAACAAGCCGCACCGCGTCGACTATTCGGCGATCCCGAGCGCGGTGTTCTCGAACCCGCCCTTGGCCGGCGTCGGCATGACCGAGGCGGAGGCGCGCAACACGCTGGGCGCGGTGAAGGTCTACACCTCGGACTTCCGGCCGATGAAGAACGTGCTCGCCGACCGCAACGAGCGCTCGCTCTACAAGATGGTCGTCCACGGCGAGACCGACAAGGTCGTCGGCCTGCACATGATCGGCCCGGACGCGCCCGAGATCCTGCAGGCCGCCGCGGTGGCGGTGAAGGCGGGGCTCAGCAAGCAGGATTTCGACGACACGGTAGCGCTGCACCCGTCGATGGCGGAGGAGCTGGTCCTCCTGCGCTAGCCGGCGCGCGCCGCCGTGAACCCGGTCTACGCCGCGCTCGGCACGACGATCTTCGAGCATATGTCCGGCCTCGCCCGGTTGAACGGGGCGATCAACCTCGGCCGGGGCTTTCCGGACGGGCGCGGGCCGGCGGACGTGTTGCAGGCGGCGGCGGACGCGCTGCTCGCGGAGTCGAACCAATATCCGCCGATGGCCGGGCTGCCGGTGCTGCGGGACGCGGTGGCGGCGCATTATGCCCGCCATCACGGCTTCGCCTGCGATCCGGCGGAGGAGGTGATCGTCACCTCGGGCGCGACCGAGGCGATCGCCGCCGCGATCCTGGCCCTGGTCTCGCCGGGCGACGAGGTGCTGCTGTTCGAGCCGCTCTACGATGCCTATCTTCCGCTCGTCGAGCGCGCCGGGGGCGTCGCGCGGGCGGCGCGACTCACGCCACCGCATTGGCGGATCGACGATGCTCTGATCGCGTCGACGTTCACGCCGGCGACCCGGCTGGTGGTGCTCAACAATCCGCTCAACCCCGCCGGACGGGTGTTCGATGCCGACGAGCTCGGCCTGCTCGCCGACGCCTGTATCGCCCATGACGCGATCGCCATCGCGGACGAGGTGTGGGAGCATGTCGTCTTCGACGGCCGCCGGCATCTGCCGCTGATCGCGTACGCCGGAATGCGCGACCGCTGCGTCAAGATCGGCTCGGCCGGCAAGATCTTCTCGCTGACCGGCTGGAAGGTCGGCTGGATCGTCGCCGCGCCGCCGCTCGCCCGCGTGATCGCGCGCGCCCACCAGTTCCTCACCTTCACCACCGCGCCCAACCTGCAACACGGCGTCGCCTACGGGCTCGGCAAGGAGCCGGGCTGGTTCGCGGGCCAGGCCGCCGGTTATGCCCGCGCCCGCGACCGGCTGGCGGCGGCGCTTGGGCAAGCGGGCTATGCGGTGCTGCCCAGCGAAGGCACCTACTTTCACCGTCGACCTCGCCGCCTCAGGCATCGCGCTGGACGGCGACGCTTTCTGCGAGCGCAGCGTGCGCGAGGCGGGCGTGGCGGCGATCCCGATGTCGGCCTTTCACACCGGCGGTGGTGCCGGGCACCTGATCCGGCTGTGCTTCGCCAAGGAGGATGCGACGCTGGACGCGGCGGCGGCGCGGCTAAGCGAGTTCCGCGACAGGCTGGTCTGACCGGACGCGAGGCTAGGTCCCAGTTCTGACGTTCGCCTTCGAGGCGAGGTCCTCGAACCGGCCGTTCGCATCGTCGCGTTTTGCTCTATAGCGGCCTCCGAAAGCTATCCGCGTGCGATATCTGGTTTTTGGTGAGGTACTGATGCTGACCATCCATCATCTCGGCGTTTCCCAGTCCGAGCGGATCATCTGGCTCTGCGAGGAGCTGGGCATACCCTATGATCTCGTGCGCTATGATCGCGATCCGGTCACGCGGCTCGCGCCGCCGGAGTACAAGGCGCTTCACCCGATGGGCATCGCGCCCGTGATCACCGACGGCGATCTGGTGCTTGGCGAATCCGGCGCCATCATGGAATATATCATCGCGAAATACGGTTCCGGTCGGCTTGCCGTCGGCGCCGACGATCCCGCCTTCCCGGATTACCTTTTCTGGTTCCACTTCGCGAACGCGACGCTGATGCCGAGCATGATGACGGGGATGATCGCGGTGATGCTGGGCGTGAGCGATGACAGTCCCATCGTCCTCTCGCTTAAGGGCCGCGCCGATCGGGGCTATGCGATGCTGGAAGCGCGGCTCGGCGAAGTTCCCTTCCTGGCCGGCGCCGAGTTCACCGCCGCGGACATCATCACCGTCTTCGCGCTCACGACGATGCGCGCCTTCGCGCAACGCGATCTCGCACCCTATCCGGCCATCCGCGCCTATCTCGCCCGGATCGGCGAACGCCCGGCCTACCAACGGGCCATGGCGAAGGGCGATCCGGAGATGACGCCGATGCTGGCCTGATCGCGTTCACCCCACCCGCTTCGCCACCAGGTCGTCGACCACCGCCGGGTCGGCCAGCGTCGAGGTGTCGCCCAGGCTAGAGACGTCGCCCTCGGCGATCTTGCGCAGGATGCGGCGCATGATCTTGCCCGAGCGCGTCTTGGGCAGCGCCGGCGCGAACTGGATCGCGTCCGGCGTCGCGATCGGGCCGATCTCGCGGCGGACCCACTGCGCGAGTTCCTTGCGCAGCGCCTCGTCGGGATGCACGTCGGCGTTGAGCGTCACATAGGCGTAGATGCCCTGGCCCTTGAGGTCGTGCGGCATGCCGACCACGGCGGCCTCGGCGACCTTGGCGTGGAGGACGAGCGCGCTCTCGACCTCGGCAGTGCCCATGCGGTGGCCGGAGACGTTGATGACGTCGTCGACGCGGCCGGTGATCCAGTAATAGCCGTCGGCATCGCGCCTTGCGCCGTCGCCGGTGAAATATTTGCCGGGAAAGGTGCTGAAATAGGTCTGGAAGAAGCGCTGGTGGTCGCCCCACACGGTCCGCATCTGCCCCGGCCAGGAGCGCGCGATGACGAGGTTGCCCTCGGCCGGACCCTCCTGCACCCGGCCGTCGCCGTCGACGATCTGCGGATCGATGCCGAAGAACGGCTTCGTCGCCGAGCCGGGCTTGAGGTCGGTCGCGCCGGGCAGCGGCGTGATCAGCTGGCCGCCGGTCTCGGTCTGCCACCAGGTATCGACGATCGGGCAGCGGCCGCCGCCGACGACGTCGTGATACCAGCGCCATGCCTCGGGGTTGATCGGCTCGCCGACCGTGCCGAGCAGTCGCAGGCTCGATCGATCGGTACGCGTGACCGGCTCGTCGCCCTCGCGCATCAGCGACCTGAGCGCGGTCGGCGCGAGGTAGAGCGTGGTCACCTTGTGGCGGTCGACCACTTCCCAGACGCGGCTCGGCGTCGGCCAGTTGGGGACGCCCTCGAACATCAGCGTGGTGGCGCCGTTGGCGAGCGGGCCGTAGACGATGTAGCTGTGCCCGGTCACCCAGCCGATATCGGCCGCGCACCAATAGACCTCGCCCGGCCGGTAGTCGAAGACGAGGTCGTGGGTCAGCGATACCCAGAGCAGGTAGCCGCCCGACGAATGCAGCACGCCCTTGGGCTGGCCGGTCGAGCCGCTGGTGTAGAGGATGAACAGCGGGTCCTCGGCGCCCATCGGCTCGGCCGGGCAGGCGTCCTCCGCCTGGTTCATCTCCTCATGGTACCAGCGGTCGCGGCCCAGCGTCATCACCACCTCGCCGCCGGTGGCGCGCACGACGATCATCGTCGCGAGGTCGGGGCATTGCTCGGCGGCGGCGTCGGCATTGGCCTTCAGCGGCACGCGCCGGCCGCCGCGCCGTCCCTCGTCGGCGGTGATCAGGATCGTCGAGCCGCAATCCCGGATCCGGCCGGCAAGCGCGTCCGGCGAAAAGCCGCCGAACACCACCGAATGGATCGCGCCGATCCGCGCGCAGGCGAGCAGCACCACCGCGGTCTCGGGGATCATCGGCAGGTAGACCGTCACCCGGTCCCCCTTGGCGACGCCCGCCGCCTTCAGCACGTTGGCGAAGCGGCAGACTTCGGCATGGAGCGCGCGATAGGTGTAGCTGCGCGGCTCCTCGGCAGGATCGTCGGGCTCCCACAGGATCGCGAGCTCGTCGCCGCGGGTGGCGAGGTGGCGGTCCAGGCAGTTGGCGGCGACGTTGAGGCGGCCGTCGGCGAACCAGCGGATGTGGAAGTCGCGCTCGTCGAACGACCAGTCGCCGGCGATTTCCGGCCGCTTGGCCCAGAGCAGGCGCTTGGCCTGCTCGCGCCAGAAGCTGCCCGGATCGGCGAGCGAGCGGCCGTAGAGCTCGGCATAGCGGCGCGCGTCGACCTTGGCGTTCGCAGCCCATGCCGCGGGTACCGGATAGATCGCCTCGTCGCTCACGTCTCCGCTCCCTGCCGGCTTGTCGGCGCGACTGTGCCGAACAGCGGCAGGCACGCGCAAGCCCGGCGGCGAAATTAGCGGCGGATCGGGTAGACCGTGGGGTCGCCGCGTCGTAGCGCGTCCTTCCGGGCCAGATGGAGCACCGCTTGCGCTACTTTCTGGATACCGAATTTAACGGCTTCGCCGGCGAGCTGATCAGCCTCGCGCTGGTGCCGGAATATGGCGACAGGGAATATTATGTCGTCCTGCCGCTGCCCGACGCGGTCGACGCCTGGGTCGAGCGACACGTCGTCCCCTATCTGCACAGCGTGCCCCCGGAGCTCGACCTTTCGCTCGACCGCGTCGCCGCGGCGCACGAGCTCGCTGCCTATCTCGCGACCGACCGGGAGCCGCTGATCGTCGCCGACTGGCCCGAGGACATCGCGCTGCTGTGCCGGCTGCTGCTGGTCGAACCCAACGAGATCGTCGACATCGGCGGCCTCTCCTTCGAATTCCGCCGGACGCCCGGGTTCAGCACCGCGCAGAACAGCCGCGTCCCCCACAACGCGCTTCACGACGCGCGCGCGCTGCGCGACTTCCTGCTCGAGGCCGAGGAGCGATGAGCCTTCCCGCGCCCGGCGCGTTGGGCACCGCATGAGTGTCGCATTCCGCCGGGAGAGCGACGAGGAGCATCGCGAGCCTCGTCCCGAGCTGCCGGTCCCGCCCGGCCCCAACCTCGTCACGCCGCGCGGGCTCGCGCTGATCGCGGCGCGCGTCGCCGATCTCGAGGCGGCGCTCGCTGCCGGTGGCACCGAGGAGCAGCTCGCCTCGATCCGGCGCGACCTGCGCTACTGGCACTTGCGCCGGGCGACGGCCCGGCTCGCGCCGGCGGCCGACGGCGAGGAGGCGAGCTTCGGTAGCCGCGTCGCCTATCGCCTTGGCAGCGGCGCGGTGCAGACCGCCGACATCGTCGGCGCCGACGAGGCCGATCCGGCGAGCGGCCGCATCGCCTTCACCGCGCCGCTCGCGCGCGCGCTGATCGGGGCAGGTCCCGGCGAGACCGTCGACTTCGGCGGACGCGCGATCGAGCTGGTTTCGGTCGCGCCGATCGACTTCGGCTAGGCGGCGAGTTCGCGATATAGCTGCGCGTAGGATGCCGCCTGCGCCGCGAGCGATCGGGATAGTGCGGCGGCATGCGCGCGCGCGCCGGTCGCACTGCGGAGCGCGCGATCGCCGGCGAGGCGCTGCATCGCATTCGCCAGCGCCGCCGGGTCCCGGCGCGGCACGCCGATCACGCCCGCCCCGCCGTCCGCGATCAGGTCGACCATGCCGCCGACGCGGGTGGCGATGCAGGGCAGCCCGCTCGCCATTGCCTCCAGCAGCGCCAGCGGCAGACCCTCATGGTCCGAGCAGAGCAGGAAAGCATCGAGCGAGCGGTAGAAGGCCGACATATCGGTGACCGCCCCGAGCATCTCGACCGCCGGGAGGGACGCCGCCAGCGCGCGGAGTTCGGCATCCAGCGGTCCCTCGCCGGCGATGCGCAGCCGGAGCGGGACGCCGCGCCTGGCGAGCAGCGCGACTGCGGCGAGCAGGTCGCGATGCCGCTTCACCGGATGGAGCCGGGCGGCGATGCCGAACGTGACCGGCAGCACGTCCCGCGCCGGCCGCAGTGCGAAGCGCGCTGCGTCCACCCCCGTCGGGAC
>CAXTTP010000114.1:0-8637 GCA_964247195.1 uncultured Sphingomonadaceae bacterium | reverse complement strand
CGCCTTCGCTCTTGCTTTGCCGCTGGCTGCCGGCCCCGTTTCGCCCGAGTGCCTGACCGGCGTCGACGCCGCCATGCGCCACATCGTCGTGCGGGCGGCGGAGGCGGCGCGCTTCGAAGGCGAGACCGCCGCGATCGTCGAGCTGTTCGTCGGCGAGGGCGAGGGCGTGCGCCGGCTGCTGCTGGTCGGCATCGGCAGCGGCCCCGATGGCCATGAGCGCGCCGGCGGCGCGCTCGCGGCACGGCTGCTGACGTCGGGCGAAACCCGCGTCGTGATCGATGCCGCCGGCCTGGACGGGGAAGCGGCGGCCCGCCTCGCTTCCGGCGCGGTGCTGCGCAGCTGGCGCCACGACAAATATCGCACGAAGCTTCCCGCCAAGTCGCGGCCGAGCCTTACCGACGTCGTGATCGCGGGCGCCGGCAGCGGCGCCGAGGCGGCGTGGGCGCGGCTCGATGCGGTGGCGACGGGCGTCGCCTTCACCCGCGAGCTCGTGACCGAGCCTGCCAACATCATCTATCCCGAAAGCTTCGTCGATCGTTGCCGGCACCTCGCCGATCTCGGCGTCGAGATCGAGGTGCTGGACGAGGCGGCGATGCGCGAGGCCGGCATGGGCGCGCTGCTCGGCGTCAGCCAGGGCTCGGCGCGGCCGGCTCGCCTGCTCGTCCTGAAGTGGGATGGCACCGGCGGCACCGCCGAACCGATCGCCTTCGTCGGCAAGGGCGTCACCTTCGATACCGGCGGCATCTCGATCAAGCCCGCCGCCGGCATGGAGGACATGAAGTGGGACATGGGCGGCGCCGGCGCCGTCGCGGGCGCGATCAAGGCGCTGGCGACGCGCAAGGCGAAGGCGCATGTCGTCGGCGTCTGTGGCCTGGTCGAGAACATGCCCGACGGCAACGCCCAGCGGCCCGGCGACGTCGTCACCAGCATGTCCGGCCAGACCATCGAGGTGATCAACACCGACGCCGAGGGGCGGCTGGTGTTGTGCGACGCGCTCACCTGGGTGCAGCGCCGCTACCGGCCGAAGACGATCATCGACCTCGCCACGCTGACGGGCGCGATGGTTGTCGCGCTCGGCCACGAGCAAGCCGGCTTGTACGCCAATTCGGACGAGCTCGCCGAGCAACTGACCGCCGCCGGGAAGACGTCGGGCGACCTCTTGTGGCGGATGCCGCTGGGCGACGGTTACGACAAGCTGATCGACTCGCCGATTGCCGACATGAAGAATGTTGGTCCCCGCGAGGCCGGATCGATCACGGCCGCGCAGTTCCTGCTGCGGTACATCGAGGAAGGCGTGCGCTGGGCGCATCTCGACATCGCCGGCACGGCGTGGGCAGCCAAGCCCGGCGCGCTGTGGGACAAGGGCGCGACCGGCTACGGCGTGCGGCTGCTCGAACGCTTCGTCGCCGACACGCTGGAGCGCTGAGCCCGAACAGGCGGCGATGCAGGTCGACTTCTACCATCTCGCCGACATCGCGATCGAACGCGTGCTGCCGCAGATCGCGGAAAAGCTCCTCGCCGGCGGGCAGCGGCTGCTGGTCGTCGCCGGCGAGCCGCTCGCGGCGCAGCTCGATGCGGCGTTGTGGAGCTACGCCGCCGAGGCGTTCCTTCCGCACGGCCGGAGCGGCGAGGGCGGTGAGGCGGACCAGCCGGTCCTGATCGCCGCCACCGCCGAAGCCGGGAACGGCGCGCGCAACCTGCTGATCGCGGATGGGCAGTGGCGCGACGAGGCGCTCGGCTTCGATCGCGCCTTCTATTTGTTCGACAGCGCGACGATCGACGGCGCGCGGACCGCCTGGCGTGCGCTCGGCACGCGCGACGGCGTCGAGCGGCGCTACTGGAAGCGCGAGGACGGTCGCTGGCGCGAGGGCCCGTGAACCTTGCGGACCGGCGCCGCACTCGCTACGGAGCGCCACTTTCCTGCCACCGACAGACATGGAGCATGGCATCGCCATGGCGACCGAACGCACCTTTTCGATCATCAAGCCGGATGCGACGCGCCGCAACCTGACCGGCGCCGTCACCAAGATGCTGGAGGATGCGGGCCTGCGCGTCGTCGCCTCCCGGCGCATCCACATGACCAAGGATCAGGCCGAGGGCTTCTACGGCGTGCACCGCGAGCGTCCGTTCTTCGCCGACCTGGTCAGCTTCATGATCTCGGGTCCCGTGGTGGTGCAGGTGCTGGAGGGCGAGGATGCGGTGGCGCGCAACCGGGAGGTGATGGGCGCGACCAATCCGGCCAATGCCGCCGACGGCACGATCCGCAAGGTCCACGCCGAATCGATCGAGGCGAACTCGGTGCACGGATCGGATTCGGCCGAGAACGCCGCGATCGAGATCGACTACTTCTTCGACGCCGAAGAGATCGTCGGCTGAGCTATTTGTCTGCGCGCGGCGCCGGCTGGCGCCGCTTCCAGATCTCATCGATGCGCGCCTGCGCCGACTTGGCGTCGGCCCGGCCGATCCGCGACAGGCCGCGAAGCTTTAGGCTGCTGCCGCCGAGGAAGCGGCCCTCAAGCGCGTAGCCGATGTCGTAGAGCGCGGTAGCGGTCAGCGTCTTGCCGTCGGCGATGAACTGGCTGGTGATGGCGACGGGCACACGCTCGTCGCCGACCGTCTCGTCCTTGCGGTGCGCGGCGCGGCGCGCCTTCTTCAGCCCGTCCGCGAACCAGCCCGCCTCGATCCGCGCATCGCCGGTGGTGTCGACGGGGCCCACCCCCAAGGCGGCGGGAAAGGCGACAGCCTGCGTCTGGATCGCCTGTTCGCCGGCGACTGGGGCCAGCGCCAGCCGTTCGCCGTCGCGCGATGGCTCCGCCTTAAGCAGCAGGGTCGCGGCCTTGACCTCCGCCTTCGCGGTCTCGCCCGCTTTCTCCGCCTCGGCATGGCTGCGCTCGGCATAGCTGTTCCACAGCGCGAGCGCCGAGATCAGCACGCCGACCACGGCGAGCACTTCGCCGAGGTTGATCCAGCGCCGGCGGACGGCGGCCGCCTCTGCCTTTTCGCGGGGGGTGGGGTCGTTCATGCGGGATCCCTCGCGACGAGATCGGCCAGGGCGCGCGGAAAGAGCCGATGTTCCGCGGCCTGGACCCGATCCGCCAGCGTCTCGCGGGTGTCGCCCGCAAGCACCGGCACCGCCTCCTGCGCGACGATCGGGCCGCCGTCCAGCGCGTCGGTGATCAGGTGGACGGTGCAGCCGGAAATCTTCACGCCCGCGGCCAGCGCCTGTCCGTGCGGATCGAGGCCGGGAAAAGAAGGCAGCAGCGACGGGTGGATGTTCAGCATCCGCCCTGCCCAGGCAGCGACGAACCCGGGCGAGAGGATGCGCATGTAGCCGGCGAAGACGAGCCACGCGCAGCCCGCCTCGCGCAGCGTTGCATCCACCTTGCGATCGAACGCGGCGCGGCCGCCGTGGCCGCGATGGTCGATGGCGGCGGTGGGTATGCCGGCCGCCTGGGCGATGGCGAGGCCGGGTGCGTCCGTCACGTTCGAGAAGACGAGCACGACCTCATAGGGGCAGCCGGGCTCGCGCGACGCCGCGACGATCGCCGCCATGTTCGAGCCGCGACCCGAGATCAGGATGCCGACGCGCGCCTTAGTCATGCGTGATGCGTCGCAAGCCAGTCGGCGCGTGCGCTCCAGGTCTCGGCCGAGCCGATGACGGTGCAGCCCTTCGTGCCCGCATCGATGCGGCCGACCGGAAACGCCGTCTCGCCGGCATCGGCGAGCAGCGCCGCCACCGCCTCGGCATCGTCGGGGGCGACCACCACCGCCATGCCGATACCGCAGTTGAAGGTGCGCGCCATCTCCTCGGGTTCGATATGGCCTTGCGCCTGGAGGAAGGCCATCAGCCGCGGCTGCGGCCAGGCATCGGCGTCGAGGTGGGCGTGGAGCCCGTCCGGCAGGATGCGCGGGATATTCTCGAGCAGGCCGCCGCCGGTAATATGGGCGAGCGCGCGGATCCGGCCGGCGCGCACGAGCGGCAGCAGCGACTTGACGTAGATGCGGGTCGGCGCCAGCAGCGCGTCGATCAGCCGCACCTCCTGATCGAAGATCGCCGGCCGGTCGAGCTTCCAGCCCTTGTCGGCGGCCAGGCGGCGGACGAGCGAGAAGCCGTTGGAATGAACCCCGGACGAGGCGAGGCCGAGGATAAGGTCGCCCGCGGCGACGCGATTGCCGGTCAGCGCCTGGTCGCGCTCGACCGCGCCGACGCAGAAGCCGGCCAGGTCGTAGTCGCCCTCGGCATACATGCCCGGCATCTCGGCGGTCTCGCCGCCGATCAGCGCGCAGCCGGCAATCCGGCAACCCTCGGCGATGCTTGCCACGACCGCCTCGGCGACGCCGCCGTCGAGCTTCCCGGTCGCGAAATAGTCGAGGAAGAACAACGGCTCGGCGCCCTGGACGATGAGATCGTTGGCGCACATCGCGACGAGGTCGATGCCGACGCCGTCGTGCCGGCCGCTGTCGATGGCGAGCTTGAGCTTGGTGCCCACCCCGTCATTGGCGGCGACCAGCAACGGATCGACGTAGCCGGCCGCCCGGAGGTCGAAGAAGCCACCAAAGCCTCCGAGTTCGGCGTCCGCACCGGGGCGGCGGGTCGATCGCGCGAGCGGCGCGATGGCCCGGACGAGCGCGTTGCCGGCCGCGATCGAGACGCCGGCTTTCGCATAGGTATAGGGTTCGGGCTCGTTGCGGGTGGCATCCATGCCGGCAGCGCTAGCCACATCGCGCTTGGATTTCCACGATCAACTCGCCAAAAGGCCCGCGTGAAGTTCCGCAGCCGCCTGCCCGATCCCCTGACGCTCGCGGTGCTGGCCCTGATGCTCGGCGCCGGCGGCACGTTGTGGGCGCAGCTCGAAGGTGATCGCGGCATCCCGCCGATCGACAGCTCGAGCAGCTACGAGGTCGACGGCATCGCCGTCGACGTGGCGGCGAAGAGCGCGGACGCGGCGCGGATGGGCGGGTGGCGCCTCGCCCAGCGGCGGGGCTGGAAGATGCTTTGGGCGCGCGTGAACGGCCAGCCGCCGGCGAGCGCGCCGGGCCTGTCTGACAGTACGCTCGATTCGATCGTCGCCGGCATCGTCGTCGAGGACGAGCAGATCGGCGTGAACCGCTATATCGGCCGCCTCGGCGTGCTCTTCGATCGCAGCCGGGCGGGGCAGATGCTCGGGGTGCAGGGGCAGGGTCCGCGCTCCTCGCCGATGCTGGTGATCCCGGTGCTTTGGGACGGCGACGCGCCGACCAGCTTCGAGGTCAAGAACGAGTGGCAGCGCGCCTGGGCGCGCTACCGCTCCGGCGGAAGCCCGGTCGATTATGTCCGCGTCGCCGGCGTCGGCGCCGACCCGCTGCTGCTCAACGTGGCCCAGGCGCAGCGGCCGGGACGCGCCTGGTGGCGGATGCTGCTCGATCAATATGGCGCCGCCGACATCGTCGTGCCGGAGGTGATGCTCGATCGTTCCTGGCCGGGCGGCCCCGTGATCGGCCGCTTTACCGCGCGCCACGGCACCGACGGCGAGGTGATCGACCGATTCACGCTGCGCGTCGAGAGCAGCGCTGCCTTGCCGCGGATGATGGAGGAAGGCGTCCGCCGCGTCGACGACGCCTATACCCGGGCGCTGCGCGAGGGCGGGCTGCGACCCGATCGCTCGCTGGTCCTCGAACAGCCCGTCGACACGCCGCCAGCGGACGTGCTCGCCGACGACAGCCCGGTCGAGGCGGTGACGGCGCCGGACGTCACGGGCACCGCCTATACGATCCAGGTCGAGACCCCCGACGCAGCGTCGCTCGGCGCCGCCGAGCAGGCGCTCCGCAGCGTTCCCGGCGTGCGCTCGTCGAGCACCACCAGCATGGCGCTGGGCGGCGTTTCGGTGATGCGGATCGCCTTCGACGGCGATCTGGCGGAGCTGCGCCTCTCGCTCGCCGCGCGCGGCTGGCGGGTGGAGGAGGCGGGCGGCGGCTTGCGCATCCGTCGCCAGACTGCCGCCGCGCCGACGCCGGAGCAGCCGACGGGCGGCAACAGCCCGCAATGAGCCAGCTCGCGCTGCCGTTGGACTGGCCGGCGGCAGAGGGGGAGGGCAGCTTCGTGGTCGGTGCCGCCAATGCCGAGGTCGTCCGCCATCTCGGCCATTGGGCACTCTGGCCCGTCATGGCGACGATCGTCACGGGGCCACGCAAGTCCGGCCGCAGCCGCCTCGGCCGCCGCTTCGCCGCGAGCACCGGCGGCACACTTATCGACGATGCCGAGCGCCAGCCCGAGGAAGCTCTGTTCCACGCCTGGAACCGGGCCCAATCGGAACGCCGGCCGCTGCTGCTCATCGCCGATGCGCCGCCGCCTACTTGGCCGATCGCGCTTCCAGACCTGCGCTCCCGCTTCGCCGCCACCCCAAAGCTCGCGATCGCCGAACCGGACGAGGTGCTGGCGATGGCATTGATCGAGAAGCTGCTCGGCGCGCGCGGGCTCGCCGCGCCGCCGGAGGTGCTCTCCTACCTGATGCCGCGGATGGAGCGCAGCTATGTGGCGATCCAGCGCATCGTCGACCTGATCGACGATACCGCGCTCGCCCGCCGTTCCCGGCTCACGGTGCCGCTCGCGCGGCGCGCGCTGGCGCGGATGGGTGTCATCGACGATTCACATTGATCGCGCTACATTGGCGCGATGGACGAGACTTTTTCGCGCGAGCCCGATCTCGAGCACGGCGCCGACACCGCTGACACGGCGGAGCCGCCGCGGCCGCCGATCGCGCTCGGCCAGCGTTACTTCAACCGCGAGCTGTCCTGGCTCGCGTTCAACCAGCGCGTGCTGGAGGAGGCTTCCAACCGCGCCCATCCACTGCTCGAGCGGGTCCGCTTTCTCTCGATCTCGGGCAATAATCTCGACGAGTTCTTCATGGTCCGCGTTGCCGGTCTCAAGGGCCAGCAATTGCAGGATGTCGAGACGCGCTCCGCCGACGGGCTGACCGTCGGCCAGCAGCTCGCCGCGATCGTCGAGGCGGCCGATCGGCTGATGGTGAGCCAGCAGTCGGTGTGGCGCAGCCTGCACGACGAGCTCGACGCCGCCGGCATCGTGGTGCTCGATGCCGACGACATCTCGGACGCGACGGCGGACTGGCTCGATCGTCACTTCCGCGAGCAGATCTTTCCCGTCCTGACCCCGCAGGCGCTCGATCCGGCGCATCCCTTCCCGTTCATCCCGAACAAGGGCTTCAGCCTCGTCTTCGACCTGAAGCGGATCTCCGACGGAGCGCCGATCCTCGAGCTCCTGATGATCCCCTCGACGCTGCCGCGCTTCATCCGCCTTCCCGGCGACCAGGTGCGCTACGTCGCGATCGAGACGCTGATCCGGCGCTGCACCGGCCAGCTCTTTCCCGGTTATGAAGTGCACGGCCATGGCGCGTTCCGCATCATCCGCGACAGCGACATCGAGCTGGAGGAGGAGGCCGAGGATCTCGTCCTCTACTTCCGCTCGGCGATCAAGCGGCGCCGGCGCGGCCGTGTCATCCGCCTGCGACTCGAGGCGGGGATGCCGAAGAGCCTGCACAACATGATCTGCGAGGAGATCGGCGGCGCCTTCGCGATCGTCTCCGAGGCGACCGGCTTCCTCGGCATCGCCGACCTCGCCCAGCTCGTCGAGGAGGATCGCCCGGACCTCAAGTTCCCCGCCTTCGCCCCGCGCTTTCCCGAGCGCATCCGCGAGCATGGCGGCGACTGCTTCGCCGCGATTCGCGACAAGGACATCGTCGTCCACCATCCCTATGAGAGCTTCGACGTCGTCCTGGCCTTCCTCAAGCAGGCGGCGCAGGATCCGGATGTCGTCGCGATCAAGCAGACGCTCTACCGCGCCGGCAAGCAATCGGCGGTGATCCGCGCGCTGGTCGACGCGGCGGATGCCGGCAAGTCGGTGACTGCGGTCGTCGAGCTCAAGGCCCGCTTCGACGAGGAGCAGAACCTGATGTGGGCGGCGCAGCTGGAGCGCGCCGGCGTCCAGGTCGTCTACGGCTTCATCGACTGGAAGACGCACGCCAAGGTGTCGATGGTCGTACGGCGCGAGAGCGGCGCGTATCGCACCTACTGCCATTTCGGCACCGGCAACTATCATCCGGTGACGGCGCGGATCTATACCGACCTCAGCTTCTTCACCGCCGATCCGCGTGCCGGCCGCGATGCGGCGCAGCTGTTCAACTACATCACCGGCTATGTCGAGCCGAAGGACCTCGAGCTGCTGACGATGTCGCCGCACGGCCTGCGCGAGCGGCTGTGCGCGCTGATCGATGCCGAGATCGACCATGTCCGCGCCGGGCGGGAAGGCGCGATCTGGGCGAAGATGAACTCGCTGGTCGATCCCGCCATCATCGAGAAGCTCTACCGGGCGAGCGCCGCCGGCGTGCAGATCGAGCTGGTCGTGCGCGGCATCTGCTGCCTGCGGCCCGGCGTCCCCGGCCTGTCGGAGAATATCCAGGTTAGGTCGGTGATCGGCCGCTTTCTTGAACACAGCCGGATCATGGCGTTCGGCAACGGCGGCGCGCTGCCCAATCCGGACGCGAAACTGTTCATCTCCTCGGCCGACTGGATGCCGCGCAACTTCGACCGCCGGGTCGAGTATATGCTGCCGATCGAGAACCCGACCGTGCACGCGCAGATCCT
>CAXTTP010000113.1:0-8699 GCA_964247195.1 uncultured Sphingomonadaceae bacterium | reverse complement strand
GAGCTTGCCGACTGCCTGTTCGCCTGGACGGTCGCCAAGCACGTCAAGTCGAACGCCATCGTCTATGCGAAGGACGGCGCCACCGCCGGCATCGGCGCCGGCCAGATGAACCGGCTCGAATCGGCGCGCATCGCCGCCTGGAAAGCGAAGGACGCAGCCGAGAAAGCCGGCTGGCCCGAGCCGCGCACGATCGGCTCGGCGGTCGCGTCCGATGCCTTCTTCCCCTTCGCCGACGGGCTGATGGCGGCGGCCGAGGCCGGCGCGACGGCGGTGATCCAGCCGGGCGGGTCGATCCGCGACGAGGAGGTGATCGCGGCGGCGGACGATGCCGGGCTGGCGATGGTCTTCACCGGCATGCGCCACTTCCGGCATTAGCCCGGATCGGCGCTACTTCCGGTAGAGCGCGTCCAGCCGCGCGCCGTAGACCTCGCGCACGACGTGCCGGCGCACCTTCAGCGAGGGCGTGAGCTGCTGGTTCTCGATCGAGAAGGGGGCGTCCGCGACGAGGAAGCGGCGCACCTTCTCGATCACCGACAGGTTCGCGTTGACCCGGTCGACGGCGCTGCCCAGCGCCTTCAGCAACGCCGGATCGTCCGGATCGTCGCTGGCGCCAGCGGTTGTCGCCCACTCGCGTGCCCAGTCCGGATCGGGGACGATCAGCGCGACGACATAGGGCCGGCGATCGCCCGTCACCATCGCCTGCGCGATCTCGGGCTCCAGCGTCAGCATGCCCTCGACGCGCTGCGGCGCGACGTTGTCGCCCTTGTCGTTGACGATCAGGTCCTTCTTGCGATCGGTGATCACCAGCCGGCCGGCATCGTCGAGGTGGCCGATGTCGCCGGTCAGCAGCCAGCCGTCGCGCAGGACGCGGGCGCTTTCCTCTTCGTTCCGCCAATAGCCGTGCATCACCAGCTCGCCGCGCACCAGGATCTCGCCGTCCTCCGCGATGCGGATCTCGGTATCGTGGAGCGGCGGCCCGACCGCATCCATCCGCAGACCCGCGCTCGGCCGGTTGCAGGAGATGATCGGGGCCGCCTCGGTCTGGCCATAGCCCTGGAGCACGGTCAGGCCGATCGAGTCGAAGAACAGGCCGACCTCGGGGTTGAGCGGCGCGCCGCCGGACACCATCGCCTTCATCCGGCCGCCGAAGCGGGCGGCGATCCTGGGCTTCAGCGTGCGCGCGATCAGCAACTCCATCGGCCGGTCGCGCAGCCGGTGGCGGCCGGCATGGCGCTCCGCGCCGATCGCGAGCGCGCGGGCGAGCAGGTAGCGGGAGAGCCGCCCCTGCTTGTCGATCGCCTTGATCGCCCGCGCGCGCAGCACCTCGAACAGCCGCGGCACGACGACCATGATCGTCGGGCGCACCTCCTCGATATTGGCGGCGAGCTTCTCCAGCCCCTCGGCATAATAGATCTCGGCGCCCAGGCCGACCGGCAGATGCTGGCCGCCGGTATGCTCATAGGCGTGGCTGGCCGGCAGGAAGCTCAGGAACACCTCGTCGTCCCACCCGAAATCCTCCGCGATCAGCGCCGAGGCGCCGGCGACGTTGTGGAGGATCGCGCCGTGGTGCTGGCGCACGCCGCGGGGGCTGCCGCCGGTGCCGCTGGTGTAGATCAGGCAGGCGAGATCCTCGCGCGCGAAGTCGGCGGCGGCGGCGCAAGCCGGGACATCGGCCGGGTGCTCGGCGATCAGCGCCTCCCAGTGATGGCAGTGCACCGCACCGGCCTGAACCCGCACCGGCTCGATGCCGATGACGTGGCGGCAGTTCGACCGCAGCACCGGCGGCATCAGCGTGCGGGCGAGCTTGGCGGTCGACACGATCGCCGCGCGCGCGCCGCTATTCTCCAGGATATGCTGGTGGTCGCGTTCGGTATTGGTGACGTAGGCGGGCACGGTCACGCAGCCGGCAGCCATGATCGCCAGGTCCGCGATCAGCCATTCCGGTCGGTTCTCCGAGACCATCAACACCCGGTCGCCGCGCTTAAGCCCGATCGCCGCAAGTGCAGCGGCGAGGGCTGCGACCTGTTCGGCGGCGGCGCGCCAGCTCGTCGCAACCCAGGCTCCATCGCGCTTGGCCCACAGGAACGGCGCATCGCCCTTCGCCGCGACGCGCGCGAAGAACATGGCGACGAGATTTGGAAACTGCTCCAGCGTGCGCATCGCCTCTCCCCCGGGCGCGCCCGCTAGCGCGATTATTCGGCCAGCGCCACGCCTTCGCTGCGCGGATCGGCGGCGCCCGTCCAGCCGGCGGGGGTGCGCTGCACGGCGGTGAGCTTCGAGGTGAGGTCGGCCACCGTGACGTTGTGGCCGAGCCGGATCAGCGCCGGCGCCATCGCCGCAAGGCTCGTGCCCTTCTCGACCAGCACCGAGCCATCGGCGAAATAGATGTTCGGCAATGCGATCGCGGCTTGCGCGCCAAGCCCGAAGTCGAGGACGCCGACGATCGCGCGGAACACGTGCATGATGATCTGCTTGCCGCCGGCCGAGCCGACCGCCATCAACACCGTGCCGTCGGGGGCGTAGACGATCGTCGGCGCCATCGACGAGAGCGGCCGCTTGCCGGCCTCGACCCGGTTGGCGACCGGGGCGCCGTCCTTCTCGGGGGCGAAGGTGAAATCGGTAAGCTCGTTGTTGAGGACGAAACCGTCGGCGACGATCTGGCTGCCGAACGGCCCCTCGACGGTCGAGGTCATGGTGACGACGTCGCCCTTGCCGTCGGCGGCGGTGAAATTGGTGGTGCCGGCGACCTCGCCGGAGATGGCGGCGGTGCGCGGGCGGGCGCCGGGCGGAGTGCCGGCCTCGTAGCTCGGTCGGGTCCGATCGATCGAGATCAGCTTCGAGCGTTCGGCGAGATAGCCGCGATCGAGCAGGCCGGCGATCGGCACATCGACGAAGTCGCCGTCGCCGAGCCATTTCTCCCTGTCGGCATAAGCGAACTGCATCGCTTCCGCGATCAGGTGCCAGGAGCGGGGGTCGTTCGGTCCCATGCCCTTGAGGTCGAACCGCTCGAGCATGCCGAGCATCTGCAGGATGGTCGTCGCCCCGGAGGAAGGCGGGCCCATGCCGCAGATCCGATAGCCGCGGTACAGGCCGCAGACCGCGGGGCGGTCCTTCGCCTGGTAGGCGGCGAGATCGGCGCGGGTCAGCGGGGTCGGGTTGCGCGCCGCCTTGCTCACCGCCGCGACGATGTCGTCGGCGGTCTTGCCGCTGTAGAAGGCGTCCGCGCCGCCCTTGGCGATGCGCCGCAGCGTGGCGGCGAGCGCGGGATTGCGGACGGTCGCGCCGACCGGCTTGGGCGCGCCGTTCTCCCAGTAGATGGCGCGCGCCGCCGGCGAATCGCCCCACACCTGCGACACCAGCTTCAGCGAGTTGGCGAGCCGCGGCGTCACCTTGTAGCCGCCCTCGGCGAGGCGGATCGCCGGCTGGAACAGCGTCGCCCAAGGCAGCTTGCCCCAGCGTTCGTGGACACGCGCGAGCAGGCGGACATTGCCGGGCACGCCGACCGACAGGCCGCCAACCACCGCCTGCATGAACGGCATCGGCTTGCCGTCGGGACCGAGGAAGCGGTCCGGCCGCCCTGCCGCCGGCGCCTTCTCGCGCCCGTCGATGGTCGCGACGCCGCCCTTGGCGTCATGATAGACGAGGAAGCCGCCCCCGCCGATGCCGGAGGATTGCGGCTCGACCACGGTCAGCGCCAGCATCATCGCCATCGCCGCATCCGCCGCGGTGCCGCCGGCGCGCAGCATCTCGCGCCCCGCCTCGGCGGCGCGGGGATCGGCGGCGGCGACCATGCCGCCGCTTGCCTGCGCGGCAACCGGCACGAGGAGAAGCGAGAGGAGGAGGACGAAGCGCTGGATCATGGCAGCGACACTAGGCTTCCGCCGGAGCGCAGCAAGCAGGACATGCCCACGGCTGCATTATTCATCGTGGCGCATCGACCCCGACCGCGTCCGCGATCGAGTGCAAACCGTCGCTACGGAGCAGCGCGGCGAGGCCGGCGTTGATCCGGCGCGGCAGGCCGGGCCCGGCATAAGCGAGCGCCGAGTAGAGCTGAACCAGGCTCGCGCCGGCGCGGATGCGGGCGAAGGCGGCCGTCGCCGAGGCGATGCCGCCCGCCGCAATCAGCGGCATCGCGCCGCCCGTCGCCGAGCGGAAGTCGCGCAGCCGTCGCAGCGCCAGCGCCGCAATCGGCGCGCCCGAGAGGCCGCCGGTTTCGCCGGCGTGCCTCGAGCGCAGCGGCGGACGATCGATCGTGGTGTTGGCGACGATCAGCGCGTCCACCCGCCGGTCGAGCGCGACGGCGGCGATGTCGTCGATGTCGGCCGGTTCGAGATCCGGCGCCACCTTCAGGAACAGCGGCGGCCCGCCTTCCCCCCGCGCCGCCATCGCGCCGGCGAGCAGCGCGTCGAGCGCGTCGCGCGATTGCAGCGCGCGCAGTCCGGGCGTGTTGGGCGACGAGATGTTCACCGTCAGATAGTCGGCGACCGGCGCCATCCGCCGCACGCCGGCCGCGTAATCGGCGATCCGATCCGCGGCGTCCTTGTTGGCGCCGATGTTGACCCCGACGATGCCGCCGCGCCCGCGCCGCGCCGCCAGCCGGGCGAAGGCCACCGCCTGACCCTCGTTGTTGAAGCCCATGCGGTTGATCACCGCCTCGTCCTCGACCAGCCGGAACAGCCGCGGATGCGGATTGCCGGCCTGGGCGAGCGGCGTCAGCGTGCCGACCTCGACGAAGCCGAAGCCCAGCGCCAGCATCGCATCCGGCACCTCGGCATCCTTGTCGTAGCCGGCGGCGAGACCGATCGGGCCCGGAAAGTCGATCCCGGCGACTCGCGTCACCAGCAGCGGATCGATCGCACGGACGCGCGCCGGGCCGAGCTTAAGTGCGGCGAGCGACAGGCGATGCGCGCGCTCCGCGTCCATCCGGAACAGGAGCCGTCGGAGCAACGGATAGATCGACATCTTCGCGGCTTAGCGGCTCCGCGCGGCACGGTCATCGCCAAAGCGCCCAGCCGACCACAGACAGTAACCGGGCACGCCGATCCAAAACGGATCGGCCACGGGCAGCCGCCGGCGCGGCCGGGCAAGGCGAAAGAATCTTGCGACGATGTAAGCAGCCGCGTCGATTCCGTACAATATTGGCTGCGGTCACGCCGCTATCCCGACCGTGCGACCCGAAGGACTTCCATCCGCCAACGACGGAAGCCCTTTACCTTTATGCCCGGCCGGCTATGTTCCGGCCGGGCATTTTTTCGCTTGGGGCAGGCGAACGACGGCCGGTCGGCAGCGGGGAGTTGGCGGGTCATGGTGGCGGCGGCGCGGCGGACGCGATGATCTCGCTCCGATATTTCCAGCCGGCGCCGGACCTGCGCCGCTACGTCTCCTCTTATTATCTTTTCAGCGCCGATCTGCCGCTCGTCACCGACATTGTCCGCGCCGATCTCGCCCAGATCCGCTTCATGCTCGCCGGCCAGGGGCGCTACGTGTTCGCCGACCGCGGTTGGGCCGAGACCTCGGCGGTATCGCTGATCGGGCCGACGATGGCGGCGTCGCGCTTCACCGTCCGCGGCCCGGTCAGGGTGTTCGGCGTCGGATTGCTGCCGACCGGGTGGGCGGCGGGCATCCGCGAGGAGGCGAACCTGCTCGTCCACCAGGTCGACGACGCCGTCGGCCGGTTCGGCCCGGTCTTCGCCGATGCGCTGGACGCGATGCGCGGGGCGCCCGCGGCCGAGGTGATGGTTTCGATCGCCGATGCGACGCTGCGCGCGCTGTTCGCCCGCGCCGTCGACCCGCCCGACTGGTTCACGGCGATCACCGAGCAATGGCTCACCGAAAGCGCTTCGCCATCGGTCGACATGCTGATCGCGCGGACGGAGATTTCGTCGCGGCAGCTGGCGCGGCTCGCCAACCGCATCTACGGCGCGCCGCCGAAGCTGCTCGCGCGCAAATATCGGGCTCTGCGCGCCGCCACGCAGCTTTGCGATCCGCGGTCGGACTGGGCGTCCATCGCCGGCGACGCCTTCTACGACCAGTCGCACTTCATCCGCGAGGTGAAGCGCTTCACCGGCCTGACGCCCACCCAGCTGCAGGCGAACCCGCCGCCGGTGACCCGGCTGATGCACCAGCGCCGCGGCTTCGCCGCGCAAATGCCGCGGATCACGATGGTGCGCTGAGGGTTGACCCGCGGCGTCGGGGCAACCACATGCAATCGGAGCGAATCTATCCGATTGGAACCATGCGTCTCTCCAGCCTCACCGATTATGCGGTCGTCATGCTGACCGCCGCCGCGCGACACGCGCGCGCCGAGCGGCTGTCTGCGGCGATGCTGGCGGACGACACCGGCGTGCCGCTGCCGACCGCACAGAAGCTGATGGGACGCCTGGCCGGCGCCGGCCTGCTGACCTCGGCGCGCGGCACCGGCGGCGGCTTCCGCCTTGCCCGCGATCCGGGCGCGATCAGCCTGGCCGATATCGTCGAGGCGGTCGAGGGGCCGATCGCGATGACCGCCTGCGTCGAGGAAGGGCGGCACGATTGCGGGCTGGAGGAAGCATGCCGGGTGCGGCCGCACTGGCCGGCGGTGAACGTCGCGGTGCGGGGCGCGCTGGGCGGGGTCAGCCTCGCCAGTCTTGCAGGAGAGCCGGCATGAGCGACGACGTCCGCGATCCGCAGCTCCGCAACGCCGAGGCGCATGCCGCGGCGGAGGATATTGCCGCTTATAAATGGGGCTTCACCTCCGACGTCGAGCAGGAGTTCGCGCCCAAGGGCCTGAGCGAGGAAATCGTCCGCTTCATATCCGGCAAGAAGAACGAGCCCGAGTGGATGCTCGACTGGCGGCTGAAGGCGTATCGCCGCTGGCTGACCATGACCGCGCCGGACTGGGCGAAGCTCGACATCGCCCCGATCGATTATCAGGACGCCTATTATTACGCGGCGCCCAAGGCCAAGCCGATGGTCGGCTCGCTCGACGAGATCGATCCCGAGATCCTTCGCGTCTACGAGAAGCTCGGCATCCCGGTCGAGGAGCAGAAGGTGCTCGCCGGCGTCGAGGGTGCGCGCAAGGTCGCGGTCGACGCGGTGTTCGACTCGGTGTCGGTCGCCACGACCTTCCGCGCCGAGCTGGAGCGCGCCGGCGTCATCTTCCGCTCGATCTCGGAGGCGGTCCGCGAGTTTCCCGATCTCGTCCGCAAGTGGCTCGGCCGGGTCGTGCCGATGCACGACAATTACTTCGCCGCGCTAAACGCCGCTGTCTTCTCGGACGGAACGTTCGTCTACATCCCCGAGGGCGTCCGCTGCCCGATGGAGCTGTCGACCTATTTCCGTATCAACGCCGCCAATACCGGCCAGTTCGAGCGCACGCTGATCATCGCCGACAAGGGCAGCTACGTCAGCTATCTCGAAGGCTGCACCGCGCCGATGCGGGACGAGAACCAGCTCCACGCCGCCGTCGTCGAGCTGGTGGCGCTGGACGATGCCGAGATCAAATATTCGACCGTGCAGAACTGGTATCCCGGCGATGCCAACGGGCTTGGCGGCATCTACAATTTCGTGACCAAACGCGCGCTCTGCCACGGCGCCAACAGCAAGGTGAGCTGGACCCAGGTCGAGACCGGCAGCGCGGTGACGTGGAAATACCCGTCCTGCGTGCTGGCGGGCGAGAACTCGGTCGGCGAATTCTACTCGGTCGCGGTCACCAACAACCGCCAGCAGGCCGACACCGGCACCAAGATGATCCATCTCGGCAAGGGATCGCGTTCGACGATCGTGTCGAAGGGCATCTCGGCCGGACGCTCGAACAACACCTATCGCGGCCTGGTGCGGGTCGGGCCGACCGCCGAGAACGTCCGCAACCACACCCAGTGCGACTCGCTGCTGCTCGGCTCCGACTGCGGCGCGCACACCGTGCCGTACATCGAGGTGCGCAACCCGAGCGCCACGATCGAGCACGAGGCGACGACGTCCAAGATCAGCGACGACCAGCTGTTCTACGCGATGCAGCGCGGGCTGAGCCAGGAGGACGCGGTCGGCCTGATCGTCAACGGCTTCGCCAAGGAGGTCCTCCAGCAGCTGCCAATGGAGTTCGCCGTCGAAGCGCAGAAGCTCTTGGGAATCAGCCTCGAGGGGAGCGTTGGGTGAACGCCGCCAGCCGCAAAACAATCGCCGCCGCCTTTCTCGCTCCGCTGGGGCTGGCGATGCGGCCGGGGAAATTTGACTGATGCTCGTAATCGATAACCTTCATGCCGACACCGCCGGCAAGCCGATCCTGAAAGGCCTCTCCCTCCGCATCAACGCCGGCGAGATCCATGCGATCATGGGGCCGAACGGCGCCGGCAAGTCGACGCTCGCCTACACGCTCGGCGGCCGGCCCGGCTATGCGGTTACAGGCGGCACCGCCACGCTCGACGGCGTCGATCTGCTCGCCATGGCGCCGCACGAGCGCGCCGCCGCCGGGCTGTTCCTCGGCTTCCAATATCCGGTCGAGATCCCCGGCGTTTCCAATCTCCAGTTCCTGCGCACCGCGCTCAACGCCCAGCGCAAGCTCAGGGGCGAGAAGGAGCTGTCCGGCGCCGAGTTCCTCAAGGTCGCGCGCGCGCAGGCGGACGCGCTCGGGCTCGGCATGGACATGCTCAAGCGGCCGGTGAACGTCGGCTTCTCGGGCGGCGAGAAGAAGCGCAACGAGATGGTGCAGATGGGGATCATCG
>CAXTTP010000112.1:0-8706 GCA_964247195.1 uncultured Sphingomonadaceae bacterium | reverse complement strand
CGCCAAGGGTATGCACGGCCCGATGCTCGATACGCTGGTCGCCACGATGGAGGTCGAGCCGGTCATCGAGAATACCGTGTGGGAGAGCCTGTCGCTCGCCAATGCGATGACCGCGATGGCCACCAATCGCCGCTACGCCTGGCATTCGGTCGGTGCGCTCGGCGTGATCGAGCTTACCGCGCCCGGCCGTTCCGCCGCCACGGCGGCGGGTCTTCGCCGCATTGGCCTCAGCGATCGCGAGCGGCGCTACTTCGATCTGCACGCCGTGCTCGACGTCAAGCATAGCGAGGACTGGAACCGTGAGGCGTTGATGCCGCTGGTCAGCGAAGATCCGCGTCGCGCCACTGCCATTGCAGAGGGCGCGCTGATCCGCCTGCGTTGCGGCGAACGCTGCTTCGCCCGTTACCGCGCGGAACTCTGGGGCTAGGCGACGAGCGCCGCGACGATCGCCGACGTCGCGGCGATCAGCGCGGCCGGGCTCATGCGGATCTGCAATCCGCGCCGGCCGCCATTGATATAGACCTCAACCTCGGCCGCCGCCGCCGCGTCGAGAAAGATCGGCACTGCCTTCTTCTGCCCGACCGGGCTGATGCCACCCACCTTATAGCCTGTCAGGCGCTCGGCCTCGGCGGGGGGCATCATCGCCGCCGATCTGCCGCCCGCCGCCACTGCCAGCCGCTTCATCGCCAGCGTCCTGTCCGACGCGATGATCGCGCAGGCAGGCTTGCCGTTCACCCGCGCCATCAGGGTCTTCAGCACGCGGGACGGCGGCTCCCCGAGAGCGAGCGCGGCAGCCATCCCGATGCTCTCCACGTCGGGGTCATAGTCGTAACGGTGTGCGGTAAACGGCAAAGCCGCACGAACGAGCGCCACGATCGCCGGCGTCTCGCCCGCCATCGCGCGGTTCAGTCCCGCGCGATGCACATGGCGATGCCCATGCCGCCACCGATGCACAGTGTGACCAGCCCCTTCTTCGCGTCGCGCTTCTGCATCTCGTAGATCAGCGTCGTCAGCACGCGCGCGCCCGACGCACCGATCGGATGACCAAGCGCGATCGCCCCGCCGTTCACGTTGACCTTCTCCGCATCCCAGCCGAGTTCTTTGCCGACCGACAGCGCCTGCGCCGCGAACGCCTCATTGGCTTCGATCAGGTCCAGATCGGCGACCGTCCAGCCTGCCTTGTCCAGTGCCTTGCGGCTGGCCGGCACCGGGCCGATACCCATATAGGCCGGATCAACGCCGGCCGTCGCCCAGGATGCGATACGCGCCAGCACCGGGCTGCCGCGCCGTTCGGCCTCCTCGGCGGACATCAGCACCAAGGCGGCGGCGCCGTCGTTGATGCCGCTGGCGTTGGCGGCCGTCACCGATCCGTCCTTCTTGAACGCGGGCTTCAGTCCGGACAGGGACTCCAGCGTCGCACCCGCCCGGATATATTCGTCGTCGCTGACGATCGTATCGCCCTTGCGACCCTTGACCGTCACGGCGACAATCTCGTCCCTGAAGCGGCCGGCCGCGCGTGCCGCCTCCGCCTTGTTCTGGCTGCCGACGGCGAAACGATCCTGCTCGTCGCGCGTCACCTGATAGCGCTCGGCCAGATTCTCGGCGGTGATGCCCATATGATATTTGTTGAAGGCGTCGGTCAGCCCGTCGCTCAGCATGGTGTCGGCGATGGCGATCGCACCCATCTTCTGCCCCGCGCGCAATGCCTGGGCATGTTGCGACAGCGACATGCTTTCCTGCCCGCCGGCCACGACGATCCTTGCGTCGCCGGTCTGGATAGATTGCGCCGCCAGCGCCACCGCGCGCAGGCCGGATCCGCACACCTGGTTGATACCGTAAGCGGTCGCCTCCTGCGGGATGCCGGCGTTGATCGCCGCTTGGCGCGCGGGGTTCTGGCCCTGACCGGCGGTCAGCACCTGTCCGAGCACGACCTCATCCACGTCGGACGCCGCGACATTGGCCTGCGCCAACGCCGCCTCGATCGCCACGCGACCAAGCTCATGCGCGGGCGTCGCCGCAAATGCGCCCAGGAAACTGCCGACCGGCGTCCGTTTGGCGGCGGTGATGACGATATCAGGCATGCTGATCCTTCCCTGATCGGCGTGTCGTTGAGCGTGTCGTCACGTTAACATGGTCGCCGCCGGCACGCCAAGCTACCGGCTGGTCGCCTCGCGCAGCCACCGCGCCAGCGGCTCCCACAGCAGGCTCCGCGCCCGCCCGCCGACGATCATGCCGACATGGCCAAGGCCAAGCAAAAGCTCCGTTCCCATCCCCGGCGCGCTGGCGGCCGGCACGATCCTGTCGGTGGTGGAGACGACATCGAGCATCGAGCAGCGGACCTGATCCGGCGTCACCGCGCCGCCACCCACCTGCCACGCGCCGCGCCCGGTCGCGTCGCCGTTGAACAGGTCCAGCAGCAACTCGCGCCCCGCCGCCAGCGTGAGCGGCGGGCCGTCGTTCGCCCAATCTTCCAGCGCGACGAAGCTGGCCAGAGCATCGCCGGCCACAGCGCCGCGCCCCAGCCGCTCGAACTTGCCGACCGTCTTGGATGGATCGAGCCGCCAGAAGCTCGTCTGCAGCACCTCCATCGGCATCAACCCCAGCCGTTCGGCCGCCGGCTCCGCCTTGCGCCACAGCTCGTTCAGGCCCGCCCGCGCGCTGTCCGGAAAGCCGGAGAAGCGCCACGGCGCCGCGATCGTCACCAGCGCGGAGACGTCGGTGCGGGCGGCCGCCGCCAGCGTCATCGTGCCGCCCAAGCAATAGCCGACCAGCGCCGGCCGCTCGCCCACAGCCGCGATCAGCGGCAGCAGGAAGCGTTCGACATGGCCGGCCACCGATATGTCCCGCTCCGCCGCGGTGGGGCAGCCCCAGTCGAGCAGCAGCGGCCGCAGCCCTTGCGTGGCGAGCCAGCGGAGCAGCGAATTGCCTTCCGCCAGGTCCAGCACATAAGGCGGGTTGATGAGCGACGGCACGAAGATCACCGGCGGCCCGACACCGCCATAATCCAGCAGCCGCGCGCGGCCGACCTGCGCCGCCACCGGCATGGCCAGCGGGCGGGGCGCGCGCTCCGCATCCTGGTAGAGCCGCAGCCCGGCCAATGCGGCGCGCAGCCGCTGCGGCGATGCTGCGGTTTCGCTGCGCAGCAGGTCCAGAAACAGCGGCAGCGGCCGGGGCCTGTGTTGCGGTGCGGCATAATCCTGTGCTACCGTCCCAATGTTGATATCGAGGGACGGGGCGATGGGGAAATCTTCTGGCGGATCGGGAACGGTCATCATCAAGAAATACGCCAATCGCCGGCTCTACAATACCGAAACTTCAAGCTACATCACATTGGAGCATCTCGCCGCGATGACGCGCGAGGGGCGCGATTTCAAGGTGATCGACGCGAAGTCCGAAGACGACATCACGCACAACGTCCTGACCCAGATCATCATGGAGGAGGAGACGCGCGGCCAGACGATGCTGCCGGTCAGCTTCCTGCGTCAGCTCATCTCGCTCTACGGCGACTCCATGCAGTCGATGGTGCCGCAATATCTGGAAGCGTCGATGGATGCCTTCCGCCGCAATCAGGTGCAGTTCCGCACCGCGATGGAAGGCGCCTTCACCGCCGGCCCGTTCGCCGAGCTTGCCAAGCGCAATATCGAGATGTTCGAGGCGGCGACCAAGGCGTTCAAGCCGAAGATCGAGGGCGAGGCGTCGCCGACCGCTGGAGGTTCGTCCGCGCCGATGGGTGAGGATGAGGTCGCGGCGCTCAAATCTCAGCTTGCCGGCCTCCAGGCGAAGATCGACAAGCTCAGCGGCTGAGGGCGGGCGCCCCGCCTCAACCCCGGGGCTTGACGAACTTCAGCGTCATCCGGTCGCTCTCGCCGATCGCAAGATATTTCGCCCGATCCGCCTCACCCTGGCTGAGCGTCGGCGGCAGCGTCCACACGCCGTTGGGCCAGTCGGCCGTGTCTCTCGGGTTGGCGTTCACCTCGGACTCTCCGGCGAGCCTGAAGCCTGCCGCCTGCGCCAGACGCACGACGGTGGACCGCTTGATATAGCCGCTTTTCTTCTCCAGCGCGGCTTCGGCGGTTTCGGGCAGGCGATGATCCACCACCCCCAACACGCCGCCGGGCTTCAGCGCGCGGTAGAAGTCGGCAAATGCCCGCTGCGCCGCATCGTCGCCCGCCATCATCATGTTATGGACGTTGCGGAAGGTCAGCACCACGTCCGCCGTCCCCGCCGGCGCGATCGCCGATGGCTTGGCGGTGTCGAAGATGGTCGTCGTCGCCTTGCCGAAGCGGGCGCCGTCACTGGCGAACAGTTTCAGCGTGCTATCGCGGGCTTTGCCCGGCGGCTGGGTGGCACCGATATAATGACCCTTGGCGGACAGCATCGGCGCGAGGATCTCGGCATACCAGCCGCCGCCGGGCCAGATCTCGACCACCGTCTGATCCGGCCTGACGCCGAAAAAGCTCAGCGTCTCGGCCGGATGGCGGTATTTGTCGCGCAGCACATTGGTTGGGGTCCGTGCCGGGCTGGCGACGGCGGCGGCGATGGCGGGGCTGGTCCGCTCCGCCTGTATCGGCGTCGCGGCGGTGGCGGGCAGGATGCTGGCCGCACCGATCGACAAGGCAACAAACAGGTGGCGCATCCCGGCTCTCCGCAACTAGGGCTTCGCCTGGCATAGTGCGGGTGGGAAGATGGACATGCAAGGGGCACTCTGGATCGCGGCGGGCGCCAGCGCTGTCATCGCGATCTTCGCGGCGCTGGCGGACCGGCGGCGGGCGCGACGCACCCGGCTCGATCGGGTCGGCTGGGTGCCCTGGTCCGCCATCCTGCTCGCCGCGCTGATGGTCGGCGCGGTCTGCGCGGCGCTGGCGCTCAAATCCTAGAGGCAGCTTTCCAGATAAGGCTGGTCGAAACCGAATTGACGGGCCTTGTCCAGCGTGTAGGGGCGCAGGCCCATCGCGCGATATTCGCCCTGGATCATGCCGTCCGATCCCTCGTCCATATATTCGAACTTGAACAATTCCTGGGTCACGATCACCGTGCCCTCCATGCCGATCACCTCGGTGATGTTGGTCACGCGGCGGCTACCGTCGCGCAGGCGCTTCACCTGGATAATCATGTCCACCGAATCCGCGATCTGGCGACTGATCGCCTCCTTCGGCACCTTGATGTCGGACATCATCACCATATTCTCCATACGCGCCAGCGCCTCGCGCGGGGAGTTGGAGTGGAGCGTGCACATCGATCCGTCATGGCCGGTGTTCATCGCCGCGAGCATGTCGAAACATTCCGCGCCACGAATTTCGCCCAGGATGATCCGGTCAGGCCGCATACGCAGCGCGTTGACCACCAGATCGCGGATCGAGATGCAGCCATTGCCTTCAAGATTGGCCGGCCGGGTTTCCAGCGGCAGCCAGTGCGGCTGTTGCAGGCGAAGCTCGGCCGCGTCCTCGATCGTGATGACGCGCTCGCCCGGATCGATCAGCTTGGAGAGCGCATTCAGCATCGTCGTCTTGCCCGAGCCGGTACCGCCCGAGATCACGATGTTGAAGCGGCTCGCCCCGGCGATCTTCAGCGCCGTCGCCATCTTCTCGGACATGCTGCCGCCCTTGGCCATCATGTCCAGCGTGATCGGCTTGGCGGAGAATTTGCGGATCGAGATCGCGGTGCCCTTGAGCGACAGCGGCGGCACGATGACGTTGACGCGAGAGCCGTCCATCAGGCGGGCGTCCGCCAGCGGCGTGGTCTGATCGACCCGGCGGCCGACCTTGGAGACGATCCGTTGCGCGATCTGGAACAGATGCTCCTCGTCGCGGAAGGTGATCGGCGCGATCTCCAGCTTGCCCTTCTTTTCGATATAGGTCTGGTTGGGGCCGTTCACCATGATGTCGGTGATGAGCGGATCGTTGAGCAACTCCTCGAGCGGCCCCAGGCCGAGCAGTTCGTCGACCAGCACCTTTTCCAGCGCGAACTGCTCGCGGCGGTTCAGCGTGATCTTCAGTTCGGCCAGCACCTCGCCGATGATCGGGCGGAACTCCTCGGCCAGTTCATCCTTGCTCAGCGTCGCGGCGGCTTCCGGATCGATCCGCTCCAGCAGGCGCGGCAGCACCTGCTCCTTGATCTTGTGGACGGAGGCGTCGAATCCTTCCTGCTTCGAGCTGCCGGCATCGCCGGAGGCATCCTGCCGGCTAGCAAGCCGCGCCATCGCATCCATCCCGGCGGGCGGGCTGCTCTCGCCGGGGAAAGGGAGGGTGTCGATCGAGGGAAATTGCGCGCCGCCGATGTCGCTAGCGGCCGGTGTGCCGCCATGAAGCGGGCGGGCGACGCCGAACGAAGGCCGTTGCCCTCCACCGGAAGCCCCGCTGCGGCGGCCAAAAGCACTCATCCAGCATCACCTTCAATAAGCCGCCCGGTGAACGGACGTGGTCACTGATGGTGAATAACCGGCAAGCTTTTACGATGTCTTACCGAGCCGATGCAGTGGCAGGATCAGGCGGCTTCCGAAGCGGCCTCAGCCAGGACCGTCAGCCCGCGCTCATTGACCTCGGCAAAGCCACCCTCGAGATGGATGCGCGCGGATACCGTGTTCGGCCCCGAATAGATTGCCAGCTCGCCCGAGCGGATGACCGACATGAACGGCGCATGCCCCGCAAGCACGCCGAAATCTCCCTCGGTGCCGGGCACGACGACCATATGGACGTCCTCCGAGCGGAGCAGCTTTTCCGGGGTGACGAGTTCGAAGTGGAGGGCCATGTTCGTCCTAGAGCTTGACGACCGCGATGATGATCGCGGCAAGGGTCAGGTTGGTCCCGATGAACCAGATCATCAGGCTCGATCGCAGCTGCTCGATCTTGGCTTCCAGCTCGGCTTTGACCTGACCCAGATCGCTTCGAAGTATCTGAATGTCGGCCTTTGTCGCAGCGCGCAATTCCTTGGCGAGAAAGCGGGTGTCGACCGTCATGCGATCCTTCTACCCCGTCTCTCGCGCCAAGTCACCTCACGCCGCTTCGGCCAGCTTCGCTGCCTTGGCGATCGCTTCCTCGATGCCGCCGACCATGTAGAAGGCAGCTTCCGGCAGATGGTCATACTCGCCGTCGACCACCGCCTTGAACGACTTCACCGTATCCTCGACCGCCACGAACTTGCCGGGAATGCCGGTGAACACCTCGGCGACGTGGAACGGCTGGCTCAGGAAACGCTGGATCTTGCGGGCGCGGCTGACGACCAGCTTATCCTCTTCGGAAAGCTCGTCCATGCCGAGGATCGCGATGATGTCCTGCAGCGACTTATACTTCTGCAGCACCTCCTGTACCGCACGCGCCGTGTCATAATGCTCCTGGCCGACTACGGCCGGGCTCAGCACGCGGCTGGTGCTGTCGAGCGGATCGACCGCCGGGTAGATGCCCAGCTCCGAGATGGCGCGGTTCAGCGTGGTCGTGGCATCGAGATGGGCGAAGGACGTGGCCGGCGCCGGATCGGTAAGATCGTCGGCGGGCACGTAGATCGCCTGCACCGAGGTGATCGATCCCTTGTTGGTCGAGGTGATCCGCTCCTGCAACGCGCCCATGTCAGTAGAGAGCGTCGGCTGATAGCCCACCGCCGACGGGATGCGGCCGAGCAGCGCCGACACTTCCGAACCCGCCTGGGTGAAGCGGAAGATGTTGTCGACGAAGAACAGCACGTCCTGCCCTTCAACATCGCGGAAATATTCGGCGTTGGCGAGGCCGGAGAGGGCGACGCGGGCGCGCGCGCCCGGCGGCTCGTTCATCTGGCCGAATACCAGCGCCACCTTGCTGCCTTCCGGCGTCGGGTTGCCATCGGCATCCTTGGCGATCACGCCGGCATCGAGGAACTCGTGATAGAGATCGTTGCCCTCGCGCGTCCGCTCGCCGACGCCGGCGAACACCGAGACGCCGCCGTGGCCCTTGGCGATGTTGTTGATGAGTTCCTGGATCAGCACGGTCTTGCCGACGCCGGCACCACCGAACAGCCCGATCTTGCCGCCCTTGGCGTAGGGCGCCAGCAGATCGATCACCTTGATGCCGGTCACGAGGATGCTGCTCTCGGTCGACTGGTCGACGAACAAGGGCGCATCGGCGTGGATCGGGTTGGTATGCTCGTGGCTCACCGGGCCGCGCTCGTCGATCGGCTCGCCGATCACGTTCAGGATGCGGCCGAGCGTGGCGGGGCCGACCGGCACGCGGATCTGGTTGCCCGTGTCGCGCACTTCCTGGCCGCGCGTCAGGCCATCCGTCGCGTCCATCGCGATCGTGCGAACGGTATTCTCGCCGAGATGCTGGGCGACCTCAAGCACGAGGCGGGTATCGCCGTTGCGCGTCTCCAGCGCGTTCAGGATCGCCGGCAGCTCGCCATCGAACGACACGTCGACGACGGCGCCGATGATCTGGCTGATGCGGCCGGTATAGTTGGTGGTCGGGGCGGTTGCCATGTCTCGGTCCTTGCCTGCGGGTCGTTCTGGGCGCCTGCGCGCCGGGTCTGATTAAAGGGCTTCGGCGCCCGCGATGATCTCGATCAGCTCGGTCGTGATCGCGGCCTGTCGGGTGCGGTTATACACGATCGTCAGCTTGTTTATCATATCGCCGGCGTTGCGCGTCGCGTTGTCCATCGCGGTCATGCGGCTGCCCTGCTCGGATGCCGCATTCTCCAGCATCGCGCGGAACAGCTGCACCGCCACGTTGCGCGGCAGCAGCT
>CAXTTP010000111.1:1662-8724 GCA_964247195.1 uncultured Sphingomonadaceae bacterium | reverse complement strand
CGTCCGCACGTAGAGCCGGTCCTCGCGCACGGCGAGATCGGAGCCCTCGACGAGCAGCAGGCCGAGATAGCGGGCGAGGTGCGCCTGCTCGGCATAGCTCTGATTGTAACGGCCGGGGGTGAGCAGAGCGATCCGTGGTTCGGAGCGGCGGCACACCGCCGCCAGCCCCCCGCGGAAGGCCGAGAAGAAGGGTGCGAGGCGGCGCACGTTGAGGCGGGTCTGGAGCGTGCCCATCACCCGTGACGCGGCGAGCCGATTCTCCAGCGCATAGCCGGCGCCGGCCGGCGAGCGGGCGTGATCGGCCAGCACCCGCCACTCGCCGTCCGGCCCGCGGCCAAGATCGGCGGCATAGATGTGGAGGCGGTGGCCGCCCGGCGGCGTCCAGCCGATCATCGAGCGGTGGAAATGGCTGCTGCCGGTCACCAGCGCGGCAGGCAGCGCGCCGTCTGCGACCAGCGTTTGCGAACCGAAGATGTCGCCGAGCACGCGCTCGAGGAGCTCGGCACGCTGGACGATGCCGGCCTCGATCGTCGTCCATTCCGCCTCGCCGATCAGCAGCGGCACCGCCGAAAGCGGCCAGCGCCGCTCCTGGCCGTCGCCGGGCAAGCGGAAGGCGGTGCCGATCTCATAGGCCTGGCGCAGCATGCGATCGTTGAGCTGGCCGAGATGGCCGTCGCTGATCGCGGCGAGCCCGCCCAACATCTCGCGCCAGAAGCCCTGCCCGCGCGAGACCGCGTCGCGCAGCACGTCGCCCGAGCCGGCCGACGCGACATAGTCCGCCAGCCAGCCGTCGACCCGCCCCCTCGAGCCCGTGCCGGGCTGGTCGAGCACGTCCGGCGCTACCGCAGCGCGGGCGTGCGCAGATCGAGCGTCATCGGAAATTCTTCGGTCCTCTCCTCGGGCGGCATCGCCATGTTGCCGGGCGTATGACCATGGTCCTGGAAGCGGGTTCGGCGCCGCGCCTCGGCTTCATATTCGTTGACCGGAACGCCTTCGTAGCTGCGACCGCCGGGATGCGCGACATGGTAGACGCAGCCGCCGAGCGAACGGCCGTTCCAGCGATCGAGCAGGTCGAACGTCAGCGGCGCATTGGCCGGCAGCCGCGGGTGTAGGCAGTTGGCCGGTGCCCACGCCTTGTAGCGGACCCCGCCGACCGCCTCGCCGGCGATGCCGGTCGGCGTCATCGGCACGGCGCGGCCGTTGCAGGCGACGATGTGCCGGCCGGGGACGAGCCCGCTCGCCTTGATCTGCAGCCGCTCGGTCGAACTGTCGACGTAGCGCACGGTGCCGCCGATCGCGCCGGTCTCGCCGAGCACGTGCCAGGGCTCCAGCGCGTGGGCGATCTCGAGCTCGACGCCGCCCGCCCTCACCGTCCCGTGGACCGGGAAGCGGAACTGGCGCTGCGCTTCGAACCAGTCGGGATCGAAGTCATAGCCGCCGCGGCGCAGGTCTTCGAGCACGCCCAGGAAGTCGGCCCAGACGAAGTGCGGCAACAGGAAGCGGTCGTGGAGCGCGGTGCCCCAGCGGATCAGCCCGCCCTGCTGCGGCTCGCGCCACAGCCAGGCGGTGAGCGCGCGCATCAGCAATTGCTGGGCGAGGCTCATCTTGGCATCCGGCGGCATCTCGAAGCCGCGAAATTCGACGAGGCCGAGCCGTCCCGTCGGGCCGTCGGGCGAGAACAGCTTGTCGATGCAGATCTCGGTACGGTGGGTATTGCCGGTAACGTCGACCAGCAGATTGCGGAACAGTCGGTCGACCAGCCACGGCTCGGGCGTCTCCCCGTCGCCGGGCGGCGGCACCTGCGCCAGCGCGATCTCGAGCTCGTAGAGGCCATCGTGGCGCGCCTCGTCGATCCGCGGCGCCTGGCTGGTCGGCCCGATGAACATGCCGGAGAACAGGTAGCTCAGCGACGGATGGCGCTGCCAGTAGAGCACGAAGCTCTTCAATAGGTCCGGCCGGCGGATGAACGGCGATTCGGTCACCGCCTGGCCGCCGAGCACGAGATGGTTGCCGCCACCGGTGCCGACCGAGCGGCCGTCGACCATGAACTTGTCGGCAGTGAGGCCGCATTCGCGGGCGAGGCCGTAGACCGCCTCGGTGATGTCGACCGTCTCGCGCCAGCTTGATGCGGGATGGACGTTGACCTCGATCACGCCGGGATCGGGCGTCACCTTCAGCACCTGCAGCCGCGGATCGGGCGGCGGCGCATAGCCCTCGATCCGGACCGGCGTGCGCAGCCGTTCGGCCGCGGCCTCGACCTCCGCGATCAGCTCCAGATAGTCGTCGAGCGCCTCGGTCGGCGGGATGAACACGGCGAGGTGGTCGCCATGGACCTCGACGGTGATCGCGGTGCGCACCGCGCCGTGGATGATGTGCTGCTCCTGCCGCTCCTGCGTGGCGGCACCGCCGGCCGCGTCGGGTACATGCTCGACGCGCTGTTCGCGAAAGTCGGCCAGAGGCTCCCGCGGCTCGGTCGTGTCGCGGACGTGGAGATAGGGATAGTCCTCTTTGGGGACATGCGGCAGCGAGCCCAGCGGCAGCCGGTAGCCCAGCGCCGAATCGCCCGGCACCACGAACAGCTTGCCGCGCCGCACCTGCCATTGCTCGGAGCGCCAGCCCTTCTCGGCGCGGGCCTGCCAGCGCTGCACGGGCAACACGTAGCCGACCGGATTGGAGAGGCCGCGCTCGAACGCCCGGACCATGCGGGCTCGCGTCTCGGGATCGTCGATCGCGGGATCGGTCGGATCGCTGTTGGCGTCCTTCACCGCCCATTGCAGCCCGTCCTCATAGGCGGGCGGGACGTTCTCGGCGGCGACGCCGAGCCCCTGGGCCATGGCGGTCAGGAACTCCTCCGCCGAGTTGGCCGGCAGGGGAGCGCCGTCCGGGCGGCTCTGCGCGATCAGCGAGACGTCCCGCCAGATCGGCACGCCGTCGCGCCGCCAGTAGATCGAATAGCCCCAGCGCGGCAGGCTCTCGCCCGGATACCATTTGCCCTGGCCGTGGTGGAGCAGCCCGCCCGGCGCGAAGCGATCGCGCAGGCGGCGGATCAGCCGATCGGCATAGAGCGCCTTGGTCGGCCCGACCGCATCGCCGTTCCACTCGCCCCCTTCGGGATCGTCGGCGGAGACGAAGGTCGGCTCCCCGCCGGTGGTGAGCCGCACGTCCTGCTGCACGAGATCGGCATCGACCTGCTCGCCGAGCGCGAGCAGCGCGTCCCAGCGGCTGTCGGTGAACGGCTTGGTGATCCGGACCGCCTCGGCGATGCGCTGGACGTCCATCTCGAAGTGGAAGTCGGTCGACGCCGCTTCCATCAGGTAGCCGCTGATCGGCGCCGCCGACTGGTAGTGCGCGGTCGCGGCGAGCGGGATATGGCCCTCGCCGGCAAACAGCCCAGACGTTGGATCGAGGCCGATCCAGCCGGCACCGGGCACATAGACCTCGGCCCAGGCGTGGAGATCGGTGAAGTCCTTGTCGGTGCCCTTCGGGCCGGTGACCGGCTCGACGTCGGCCTTGAGCTGGATCAGATAGCCCGAGACGAAGCGCGCCGCGAAGCCGAGCCGGCGAGCCAGGTGAACGAGCAGCCAGCTCGAATCGCGGCACGATCCGCTGCCCAGCGTCAGCGTCTCCTCGGGCGTCTGCGTGCCCGGCTCCATCCGCACGATATAGGCGACGCGGCTCGCCAGCGTGCTGTTCAGCTCGACGAGAAAGTCGGTCGTCCGCGCGCTCCGGCCGGAAAATTCGGTGACCAAAGCGTCGAGCAGCGGACTGCCGGGTTCGGTGCGCAGATAGGGCGCGAGATCGTCCGCTAGCGTCTGTTCGTAGGCGAACGGATGATGCTCGGCATATTCCTCGATGAAGAAGTCGAACGGATTGATGACGGTGAGGTCGGCGATCAGGTCGACGGTGATGCTGAGCCGGTCGGTCCGTTCCGGGAAGGTCAGCCGCGCCAGCCAGTTGCCGAACGGATCCTGCTGCCAGTTGATGAAGTGGTTGGCCGGCTCGATCGTCAGCGAGTAATTGTCGACGGTCGTTCGACTGTGCGGCGCCGGCCGAAGCCGGATTACCTGCGGGCCGAGGAGGATGGGCCGGTCGTAGCGATACGCCGTGACGTGATGGAGCGCCGCCTGAATCATGGATGCCGTTGCACCACATGCGCTTGTGCGGCGCAACAGCGGCGCGGCTTCACCGCCGCCGAATTTGCTCTAGAGGGGCGTCATGAGCACAGATCCCTTCGCCCTGTTCGAGAGCTGGTTCGGCGAGGCGCAGGCGGCCGAGCCCAACGATCCCAACGCGATGGCGCTGGCGACCGTCGGTGCGGACGGCCAGCCGTCGTCACGGATGGTGCTGCTGAAGGGGCATGATCCCCGCGGTTTCGTCTTCTATACCAATCTCGAGAGCCGCAAGGCCGGCGAGCTGGCGGACTATCCCAAGGCGGCGTTGCTGTTTCATTGGAAATCGCTCCGTCGGCAGGTGCGCGTCGAGGGGTCGGTGGGTCGCGTCGGCGATGGCGAGGCCGACGCCTATTTCGCGACGCGCGGGCGCGATTCCCAGCTCGGCGCCTGGGCGTCGGAGCAGTCGCGACCGCTCGATTCGCGCGCGACGTTCGAGCATCGCTTCGCCGCGATGGCGGCGCGGTTCGAGGGCGGGCCGGTGCCGCGACCGCCGCACTGGTCCGGCTTCCGCGTCACGCCCGCGCGGATCGAATTCTGGCAGGATCGCGCCCACCGCCTGCACGAGCGACGGCTGTTCGTCGCGCAGGCCGACGGCAGCTGGAGCGAAGGTCTGCTCTACCCGTGAGCAAGGCGACCAAGAACCGCGTCGCGATCCGCGCCGGGCTGACCGCCCGCGCCGCGGTGGCGAGCGCGCTCGTGGCGGCGTTCCTGCTCGTGCTGAAGGCGGGCGCGGCCTGGTCGACGGGATCGGTGGCGATGCTGGGTTCGCTCGCCGATACCGCGCTCGACCTCGTCGCCTCGCTCGTCACCTTGTGGGGGGTACGCGTCGCGGCGACGCCGGCGGATCGCGAGCATCGCTTCGGCCACGGCAAGGCCGAGGCGCTCGCCGCCCTGTTCCAGGTCGTGCTGATCTCGGTTTCAGCGATCGGCATCGCCGCCCGCGCGATCGGACAGATCCGCCACGGCGCCGCCACCGCCGACGCGGGATACGGCATCGGCGTGTCGATGGTCGCGATCGCCGTGACCTTCGCGCTGCTCGCGGTCCAGCGCCGGGTGATCGCGGCGACCGGATCGGTCGCGATCAAGGCCGACAACATCCATTACCAGAGCGACCTGATGCTGAACCTCGCGGTGATCGCCGCGCTCGTGCTCGATCAATATGTGCATGTTCCGGGCGCCGACGCGATCGCCGGCATCCTGATCGCCGGCTGGCTGCTGTGGGGCGCCTGGTTCGCCTCTGCGACCGCGATCGACCAGTTGATGGACAAGGAATGGCCCGAGGAGCGCCGCCAGCGCTTCCTGGCGGTCGCGGCGCAGCATCCCGAGCTCCGCGGCATCCACGATCTGCGGACGCGGACAAGCGGCGTCCGCGAATTCGTCCAGTTCCACGTCTGGGTCGCGCCGGAGCTGAGCGTCGCGGACGCCCATCGGGTGATGGACGAAGTCGAGGCGAAGCTGGCGATGAGCTTTCCCGACGTCGAGATCCTGATCCACCCCGACCCCGAGGGGCATGTCGACGCCGACCGCGGCGGCCTTTCGTCCGTGATCACCGAGGAGCCGGCATGAAACTTCGCTTCACCCAGGTCGACGCCTTCGCCGACCGCCCGTTCACCGGCAATCCGGCCGCGGTGATGCCGCTCGACGCGTGGCTCGACGATGCGACGCTTCAGGGAATCGCGGCCGAGAACAACCTCGCCGAGACCGCCTTCCTGCTGCCGGCGAGCGGCGATGCCGACTATGAGCTCCGCTGGTTCACGCCGAGCAAGGAGGTCGCGTTTTGCGGGCATGCCACGCTCGCCAGCGGCCATGTCGTGTTGGGCGAGCGGCCGGAGCCGGCGACGGTGCGCTTCCGGACGCGTCAGGCCGGCGTGCTCGCCGTCTCCCGCGCGGGCGCAGGCTACACGCTCGACCTGCCGACCTGGGCGCCCTCGCCCCAGCCGATGCCCGCGACCGTCGCCGACGTCGGCGGCGCACCGGTCGAGACGCTATGGCGTGAAGGCGGCTATTCGGTGCTGGTCTATGCCGGCGAGCAGGAGGTGCGCGCGCTGACCCCCGACTTCCGCGCGCTGGCCGCGCAGGGCGACATCCTGTTCATCGCCACCGCTCCCGGCACCGGAACCGACGTCGTGAGCCGGGCCTTCGCGCCCGGCGCCGGCATCGACGAGGATCCGGTGACCGGATCGGCGCACGCGGTCCTCGCGCCTTATTGGGCGGCGCGCCTCGGCCGAGACCATTTCACCGCCTTCCAAGCCTCGGCGCGCGGCGGCCATCTCGGCTGTCGCCTCGTCGGCGACCGGGTCGAGCTGGCGGGCGGCTGCGTGACGGTGATCGAGGGCAGCTTTCTGCTCTGATCAGCCGGCGAGCGGGAGCGGCAGCGCCGCCGCCGTCTCCTCGATCCAGCCGCCGCCGAGCAGTCGGTCGCCATCGTAGAGCACCGCCGCCTGCCCCGGCGCCACGCCATATTCGGGCGCGGCGAAGACCAGCGTCTCGCCGTCGAAGCGGGCCGGCATCGGCTTCGCCATCGAGCGGATCTTCGCTGTCATCGTACCGCCGAAGCCGTCACCCAGCCAATTGACCTCGCCGATCCGCGCCGAGCCCACGGCCAACGCGGCGCGCGGGCCGACGACGACGCGGCGGGCAATCGGATCGAGGCGGACGACGTACAGCGGCTCGACCTGGCCGCCGATCTCGAGCCCGCGACGCTGGCCGACGGTGAAGTGGATGAGGCCACGATGGCGGCCGAGAACGCGACCGGCGAGATCGACGATCTCGCCGCCATCGTCGGCGTCGGGCCTGATCCGGCGGACGACGGCGGCATAGTCACCGTCCGGCACGAAGCAGATGTCCTGGCTGTCGGGCTTGGCGGCGACGCCAAGGCCGAGCCCGGCGG
>CAXTTP010000111.1:0-1652 GCA_964247195.1 uncultured Sphingomonadaceae bacterium | reverse complement strand
GCTTGGCCGTATCGCCGAGCGGGAAGCGCCGCAGGTCGAGCTGCGCGCGGGTGGTGGCAAATAGGAAATAGCTCTGGTCGCGCGCCGGATCGGCGGCGCGATGCAGCTCGGGCCCGGCCGCGCCCGCCACGCGCCGCACATAATGTCCGGTCGCCAGGCAATCGGCGCCGAGATCGCGGGCGATACCGAGCAGATCGGTGAACTTGACGCCCTGGTTGCAGCGGACGCAGGGGATCGGCGTGCGCCCGGCAAGATATTCGTCGGCGAACGTCTCGATCACGCTTTCCCGGAACCGGCTCGCATAATCGAAGACATAGTGGGCGATGCCCAGCCGGTCGGCAACGGCGCGGGCGTCGCGTATGTCCTGGCCCGCGCAGCAGCTGCCCGTCCGGCCGACCGCCTCGCCATGGTCGTAGAGCTGGAGCGTGACCCCGATCGTCTCCGCCCCGCTCGCCGCGGCGAGCGCGGCCACCACCGAGCTGTCGACGCCCCCGGACATGGCGACGACGATCCGCGCCGCAGCGGCCGGGCGATCGAGCTGGAAATCGGCGTCCATCGCCGGCGCACATAGTCGGTGCCCGTCGATTTGAGAACCGGCGGCTTTACCGGAGCTTCAGCAATCATCGGTAGAGCGGCGTTCGGATCAACGGCGGCGGGTTGCATGGATGGACCTATCGTTCGGGAGGGCAAGACGCGCACGCCGGGCAGCGCCGGTGCGGCTCGACTACCCGCAGCTGATCGCGATCCTCGCCGCGACGCAGGCGGGGAGCCGGACGGCGCAGCTCGAGAACCGTCTTGCGCAAGGGGTCGCGACGCTCGCGAGCCCGGTAGCGGCGCTGGTCGTGCTGCTCGAATCCGGCTCAGGCTGGATGGATGCGGCGCGGCTGCTCGACGGGCGGTTTCATCCTGGCGGGGTGGGCAAGGCGCCGTCAACCATCATGACCAGCGCCTTTACCTTGGCAGGTTAGCCTTCCTTCAAGGCCCGTGGGCTAGGCTACCGCGGGTCAAGACAAGAAGCCGGGGCTCGAGCCTCCTTGAGGGTACGTAATGATCGAAAACCAGAAGATACGTCCAGCGCAGGTGATCGGCCCCCTCGGGGAGCCGCTGACCCTCGACTCGCTGCCGCCGCCGAGCACGACCCGCTGGGTCGTCCGCCGGAAGGCCGAGGTAGTGGCTGCCGTCAACGGCGGCTTGCTCACCGTGGACGAAGTCTGCGATCGCTACAACCTGACGCTCGAGGAGTTCGCGAGCTGGCAGCGTGCGGTTGATCGGTCGGGCATGCCGGGCCTTCGCGTCACCCGCATCCAGCACTACAAGTCCCTGTACGAGCGCCAGCAGAAGTACTGACGGGCCGTCCGGCCCAGCCGACTCCACAAGCTCCGGAACCTCGCCGCACTCGCGACGGGGTCTTTGCGTCGTGCGCGCCACACTAATCTTGTTGCTGGGTCGGAACAAATAAAGCGGCCGCGACTTCCTATGGCTGGAACCGAACGGCCGCGGGAGCGGGCGGCGGCGGCCGAAACTCGAACGTATCAACCAGCCGATCGCCGCAGACGACGATGGCATCGGCGAAGGACAGGAGGACAATATGGGTCTTATTCTCTGGCTCATCATCGGCGGCGTCATCGGCTGGCTCGCCAGCATGGTCATGC
>CAXTTP010000110.1:6930-8748 GCA_964247195.1 uncultured Sphingomonadaceae bacterium | reverse complement strand
CGCCGAGGAAGCCGATCAGCCGGTGGGCGGTCGCGACATAGGCGCGCACGGTATGATCGGAGCGGCGGCGATCGCGGCGGAGATGATCGCCCCAGGCCACCGCCAGCGCGGTCGCCGGATGGTCGCCCGGCAGCGCCGGGCTCGGGGCGGGGGTCAGGTCAGCAGCCACCGCCCCATCATGCGCGAAAGCACGCGGCCGAGGAAGACCAGCAGCTCCGATCCATGGCGGGTCTCGAACCCCTGCGGCCGGCGCTGGCCGAGCGCCAGCAGCCCCGCCTGCATCGGCGCCACCGTCTCGAGCCGGACCAGCGCCTCGGCGCGGATCAGATCGGCGGCGGGTCCGAACAGCGGATGGCCGCGCGGCACGCCGCGCAGCACGACACCGTCGATCGCCGAGATCGAGCGGTCGATCAGCCGCGCATCGACGAAGCTCAGCCCGGCGGAATCGGCGCGCACGCCGCGGCCGTCCGCGACCAGCGCGACCGCGACCGCATCGAGGCCGAGCATGTCCGGCCACACCTGCGTTACGACATGGACGAGATGATCGAGCCCGTCGGCATCGATCGCGGCGAGCACCGCGGCGTGGATCGCGGCGACCGCGCCGGAATGGCCGCGGGCGAAGGCGATCAGGTCCTGGTTCGCCTCCTCGACCTCGGCCACGCGCCGCCTGAGCGACGCCACCGCGCGATTCTCGAAGTCGATCAGCTGACCCATGGCACGCGAGACTATCGGCTGCCGGTTAAAATGCCATGAGATTCGGCGGCGAAACGGCCGGCGCCGGCATGGCGGAACTGCCGGCTCGCGCCATCGATGCCCGGCAAGTCGACAAGCCCGTCGGCGACGAAGCCGAGCCGGCGCAGCAGGCCGATCGAGGCGGCGTTGCCCGGCTTGGTAATGGCGAGGATCGGATCGAGGCCCAGCGTGTCGCGCCCGTGGCGCAGCATCGCCGCCGCCGCTTCGAAGCCGTGGCCCTGCCCGGTATGGGCTTGCAGGAAGGCGAAGCCGAGGTCCGGGGCGGGCAGCCCCTCGCGCCGCACGAAGCCGCAGATGCCGATCGGATCGCCACCCTTCGCGACGAGGTACAGGCCGAAGCCGTCGCGGGCATATCCGGGCCGAATCCGCTCGGCGATGAAGCGCGCCGCATCCGCGTCCGATCGCACGCCGCGATCGGCGATGTTGGCGATGAAGCCGGGATCGTTGAGCAAGGCGCGCATGAACGGCGCATCGTCGGCGCCGATCTCGCGCATCGTCAGTCGGGCCGTCGTCAGCTGCGTCATGCCCGGCGGCTGCGCTGGGCGGCGGCGAGCGCGAGGCCGCCGGCGATCTGAACGAGCGCGTAGGCGCGCCTGCGGCCGGGGCGACCGGCGAACGGGCGGACCAGCGCGTCGGCGGCGGCGACGTCCGAGCGCCACAGCGCGACGTGCCGTTCCGGCTGGAGGAGGCCGAGCAGTCCGTCGCCGATCATGAACATCGCCGCCATCTCGGCGGTGCGCCGCGCCGCGAGTTCCACCGTGCCGCCGTTCTTCGCCCCATCTCTCGCCATGCCGATTCCCTTCCGTGGCCAGCATCCCTACCTAGCACGGATGTCGTCCCGCGCCCGCGTCCTGCTGCTCAACGCCGCGCTCGGCCCGCTCGATTACCGGGTGCCGCACGGCATGGCGGTCGAGCCCGGCAGCATCGTGCTGGCGCCGCTCGGCCCCCGTCAGCTCGCCGGCGTGGTGTGGGAGCCGGAGCGGATGCCGTCCGATGCCGAGGTCGGCGACAATCGCCTGCGCAACCTCGCCTGCGCCTACGACCTGCCACCGCTCGCGGCACCGC
>CAXTTP010000110.1:0-6920 GCA_964247195.1 uncultured Sphingomonadaceae bacterium | reverse complement strand
AGCTATTATCTCAGCCCGCCGGCCGCGGTGCTGCGGATGGCGCTCGCGTCGGCGCGCGCGCTCGACGGCGGGCGCACGGCGATCGAGTACCGCCCGACCGGCCTCGTCCCCGAGCGGCTGACGCCGCAGCGTGCCCAGGCGCTGGAGCGGATCGCGGGCCGGCAGGGGCTGGTGCGCGAGCTGGCGCTGGCCGCCGCCGTCTCGGACGGGGTGATCCGCGGCCTCGTCAAGGCCGGCGCGATCGAGGCGGTTGAGGTCCGCGTCGACGATCCGTTTCCCGTGCCCGACCCGGATCACGCCCCGCCCTTGCTGTCCGACGATCAGGCGGCGGTCGCGGCGCGGCTGCGCGAGGCGGTCGAGACCCGCGCCTTCGCCCCCTTCCTGCTCGACGGCGTCACGGGATCGGGCAAGACGGAGGTCTATTTCGAGGCGGTGGCGGCGGCGATCCGCGCCGGCCGGCAGACGCTGGTGCTGCTGCCGGAAATCGCGCTGACCGAGCCGTTCCTCAAGCGCTTCGCCGATCGCTTCGGCACGGCGCCGGTCGCCTGGCATTCGGACCTCCGCCAGACCCAGCGGCGCCGCGCCTGGCGCGCGATCGCCAGCGGCGAGGCGCTGGTCACCGTCGGCGCGCGCTCGGCCCTGTTCCTGCCCTATCGCGACCTCGGCCTGATCGTCGTCGATGAGGCGCACGAGACCAGCTTCAAGCAGGAGGAGGGCGTGATGTACCACGCCCGCGACGTCGCCGTGATGCGGGGCAGCTTCGAGGGCGTGCCGGTCGTCCTCGCCTCGGCGACGCCGGCGATCGAGACCCGCCAGCAGGTCGCCGCCGGGCGCTATGCCGAGCTCAAGCTGCCGGGCCGCTACGGCGCCGCCGAGCTTCCCGAGATCGCCGCGATCGACCTGACGCAGGATCCGCCGCCGCGCGGACGCTGGCTGGCGCCGGGCCTCGTCGCGGCGATGACCGAGACGCTGGCGCGCGGCGAACAGGCGCTCCTGTTCCTCAACCGGCGCGGTTATGCGCCGCTGACGCTCTGCCGCCAGTGCGGGCACCGCTTCCAGTGCCCGAACTGCACCGCCTGGATGGTCGAGCACCGGCTGCTGGCGCGGCTCGCCTGCCACCATTGCGGCCATATCATGCCGCCGCCGCGCGCCTGCCCGGAATGCCATGCCGAGGACAGCCTGACCGCCTGCGGCCCCGGCGTCGAGCGAATCGCCGACGAGGTCGCGGCGCTGTTCCCGGAAGCGCGCACCGCGATCGTCACTTCGGACACGATCTGGTCGCCGGCCAAGGCGGCCGAGTTCGTGACGCGGATGGAAGCCCATGAGATCGACATCGTCGTCGGCACCCAGCTCGTCACCAAGGGCTATCATTTCCCGAACCTGACGCTCGTCGGCGTGGTCGACGCCGATCTCGGCCTTTCGGGCGGCGACCTGCGCGCCGCCGAACGCAGCTTCCAGCAGATCGCGCAGGTCGCCGGGCGCGCCGGTCGCGGCGCCAAGCCCGGCCGCGTCCTCGTCCAGACCCGCGAGCCGGGCGCGGCCGTGATCCAGGCGCTGATCAGCGGCGACGCCGAGAGCTTCTACGCCGCCGAGACCGAGTCGCGCCGCGATGCCGGAGCGCCGCCGTTCGGCCGCTACGCCGCGATCATCGTTTCGTCGGAGAAGCTGGACGAGGCGGTCGAGACGGCGCGCGCAATCGGCCGGACCGCGCCGGAGGTTGCGGGGATGCACGTCTACGGGCCCGCGCCGGCGCCGCTCGCCATGCTACGCGGCCGCCATCGTCAGCGCCTGCTCGTCCATGCCCGCCGCGCGCTCGACGTGCAGGACGTGATCCGCGACTGGCTTGGCGCGCTCGACTGGCCGCGCGGGGTGCGGGTGGCAGTGGACGTCGACCCGTACAGCTTCCTCTAGCGGTCGCGCTCAAGATGGTCGTTCGCCGGCCGAACCAAGCCGCTTCCGCTTTTTCCTTGGCCTGTGCCGCGCGCTCGATTATGCATAATGGACCGAGGATGCTGGCAATAGACTGGCGACGACGCCGGGAGGATGAAGTGAGCATCGACCTCGCGCCAACCAGCCCAGAAGCCGCCCGAACGACGACGGCCTGATTACAACTCCGGAGAGCGACCATGCAGGACGATGCGCTGAACCTGATCCATCGCACGATGGACGAACAACTGGGTCGCAAGGAATATCCGGAGGGCTTCCCCGCGCTGCCCCACGTGCCTTCGGCGCGGTATTTCGATCCGGCTTTCGCCGCGCTCGAGATGCAGCACATGTGGAAGAAGAACTGGCTGATCGCGTGCCTCGCAAGCGAACTGCCGCAGGCGGGATCGTACCGCCTGTTCGAACAGCTCGACCAGTCGGTGATCATCAGCCGCGGCAAGGACGGCGCGATCCGCGCCTTCCACAACACCTGCCGCCACCGTGCCTCCGCCTTGCTGCTCGAGCCGGCGGGCAGGACGATGCGGTTCGTATGCCCCTATCATGCGTGGGGCTACTCGCTGGAAGGCAAGTTGGTGTCGGTGCCCGACGCGCTCGATTTCGCCTGCCTCGACAAGTCCGCGAACGGATTGCTGCCGGTGCGCTGCGAGACGTGGCGCGGCTTCGTCTTCATCAATCTCGATCCGGATGCCGCCCCGCTCGCCGAGTTTCTCGCGCCGATGGCGGAACAGACGGCCGGTTATCCGTTGGAGAAGCTGGTCGTCAAAGACCGCATCTTCGTCGAGATGGATTGCAACTGGAAGGCGGCGTACCACAACTTCCTCGAGATCTATCACGTCGGCACCGTTCACGCGAAATCGCTGGCGCCCTATCTCGATTCGCCGAGCTTCGTGGTCGCCTTGTTCGACAACGGCCATTCCCGCTTCGCCACCCGCAAGCGCAAGGGCGACTCGATCTTCCAGATGCCGCTGCCGGTGCCCAGCGACATCGACGAGGTGTTCCGGCAATGCACCGTCGCCCTCCCCACCTTCCCGAACACGTTCTTCGCGCTCGATCCGGTCGGCTTCACGCTGCAGAGCTTCTGGCCCGCGGGCCCGGGCAAGTCGATCATGGAAGCGCGCCTGGTCGGCTGGGAGTCGGACAGCGACGAGGATCGCGCCTACTGGGCTGCGATGCGGCCCAACGTCGAAAGCATCCTCGCCGAAGACCTGCGGCTGTTCGCGAGCATCCAGCGCGGGCTTGAGAGCGGCCTGATGCCGAAGGTCATCATGGGCTATCAGGAGCGCGCGCTCTACTGGTTCGAGGAAGAGATCGACCGGCGGATCGGCGTCGAGAACATCCCCGAAGCGATGCGGATCACGCCCGTCCTGGCGGATCAGGTGATGCGCTAGGATGTAAGCCGCGAGCGGCGGCGCGACGGGAAGGTGGGCCCGGATCGCGCCGAAGCGGCTTGCAGCAGCCGCGCCCGTTCCTATTGTGTTCCGCATGGCCACCCTGATTCCCGTGCTCGGCGACCAGCTCAGCCCGTTCCTACCTTCGCTGCGCGACGTCGACCGAGAGACTGCGATCGTGCTCATGGTCGAGGTCGCCGACGAGACGCGCTACGTGCGCCACCATCCGCAGAAGATCGCGCTGGTCCTCTCGGCGATGCGTCACTTCGCCGCCGCGCTCGCCGCCGCCGGCTGGACGGTCGATTATGTGAAGCTCGACGACGCCGGCAATACTGGCAGCTTCACGGGCGAACTCGGCCGGGCGATCGAACGACATGGCCCGACCGCCGTTCGCGTCACCCATGCCGGCGAATGGCGGGTGCAGCGGATGCTTGAGGGCTGGTCCGAGCGCTTCGGCCTGCCGGTCGAGATCCTGCCCGACGATCGCTTCCTGTGCGATCCGGCCGATTTCCGCCGCTGGGCGGGCGGGCGGCGCGCGCTCGTCATGGAATATTTCTACCGCGACATGCGCCGCGCGCATGCCGTGCTGATGGACGGCGACGAGCCGGCCGGCGGGCGCTGGAACTATGACCGCGAAAACCGCAAGGTGCCGCCGCGCGGACTTAACTACCCGGCGCCACCGGACTGCGCGCCCGACGCGATCACGCGCGAGGTGCTCGATCTCGTCGGGGCGGGCTTCGCCGGCCATTTCGGCAGGCTCGACGGCTTTGCCTGGCCAGTGACGCGCGACCAGGCGCTTGCCGTGCTCGACCATTTCGTCGCCGTCTCGCTGCCGCGGTTCGGGGACTATCAGGACGCGATGGTGGACGGCCAGGCGCTGCTCTACCATTCGATGCTGGCAGCCGCGATGAACGTGGGGCTGGTGACGCCGCGCGAGGCGATCCACGCCGCCGAGGCGGCCTACCGCTCGGGCGCGGCGCCGCTGGCCGCGGTCGAGGGCTATGTCCGCCAGATCCTCGGCTGGCGCGAATATGTGCGCGGTCTCTATTGGCTCGACATGCCGGGCTTCGCGCACGCCAACGCGCTGGGCGCGACGCGGCCGCTGCCGGAATTCTACTGGACCGCCGAGACCGACCTGCGCTGCCTCCACGTCGCGATCGCGCAGACCCGCGACCGCGCCTACGCGCACCACATCCAGCGGCTGATGGTGCTCGGCAACTTCGCACTGCTGGCGGGCGTCGATCCGCAGGCGATCAGCGACTGGTTCCTGGTCGTCTATGCCGACGCCTATGAGTGGGTCGAGCTGCCGAACGTGATCGGCATGAGCCAATATGCCGATGGCGGCCGGCTCGGCTCGAAACCCTATGCCGCCGGCGGCGCCTATATCGACCGGATGTCGGACCATTGCGGCCGCTGCCGCTACGACGTGACCCGCAAGACCGGGCCGGACGCCTGTCCGTTCAACGCGCTCTACTGGGATTTCCTCGCCCGCCACGAAACGCGCCTGCGCGATAACCCTCGGATGGTGAACGCCTATCGCGGCTGGGACCGGTTCGGCCCGGAGCGACAGGCGGCGTATCGCGCCAGCGCGGCGGCCTTCCTCGACACGCTTGCGCCGGCCGGGCCGGAATGGGCACGATGATGCTGGCGGCGGCTGCGACCAGAGGCTAGCCTCCGGCCCGGGGGAGATGCCAATGCGGGGACGGTTGCGGATCGGACGGCTGTGGCTGGCATGCGCGCTGCTCGGCGCATCGCCGTCGCGCGCGGCATGGATGGAAGCGGGCAGCGACCACTTCCTCGTCTATGGCGACGTCTCGCCGCAACGGATCGAGAACTTCGCGAACCGGCTGGAGCGGTTCGATCAGGCGATGCGGATCGTCATGAAGCTGGACAATGAGCGGCCGGCGCCGGCCAACCGGCTGACCGTCTACATCGTCAGCAACGCCGCGGCGGTGCAGAAGCTGTGCGGCGCCGGCTGCCGCGACATCTACGGTTTCTATGAGCCGCGGGCGAGCGGCTCGGTGGCGTTCACGCCGGCCCGTGCCGGCAGCGGCACGAAATATGAGCTCAACGCCGATATCGTGCTGTTCCACGAATATGCCCACCATCTGCTGATGAGTTCGAACGCGACGATGCTGCCCGGCTGGCTGAACGAGGGCTTCGCCGAATTCGCCTCCACCAGCACCATCGACAAGGACGGCGCGGTAGAGGTCGGCCGGGTCGCGGTCCATCGCGCCTACGGGCTGATGGTGGCTGAGCAGATGCCGGTTGCGCGTCTGCTCGCCGCGGATCGCGGCAAGCTGTCCGCGGAGGATCGCGAGCAGGTCTACAGCCGCGGCTGGCTGCTGACACACTATCTCGTTTTCACCCCCGAACGCGAGGGGCAACTGGCACGCTATCTCGCGCTGCTCGGCAAAGGCCAACCGCCGCTCGCTGCCGGCAAGGAGGCGTTCGGCGACCTGACCGTGCTCGATCGCGCGCTCGACACGTACAAGCGGCAGACCAAGTGGAAGATCCTGGTGGTCGGCCCGAATCTGCTGCACGTCGGCGTAGTCGCCGTCCGCCCGCTGCGGCCCGGCGAAGCGGCGCTGATGCCCGATCGGCTCCGGTCCGACCGCGGCGTGACGCGCGACACGGCGATGCCGCTCGCCGCCGACGCCAGCGCACGCGCCGCTGCCTTCGCCGACGATCCCTGGGTGCAGGGCGTGCTCGCCGAGATGCAATTTGATGCCGGGCAGGACGATGCCGCCGAGGCCGCGGCCGACCGCGCGCTGGCCAAGGATGCGAAGTCGATCCAGGCGCTCACCTACAAGGGCCTGGTCCATCTGCGGCGCGCGGCGGCGGATCCCACGGCGACGCCGCAGCGCTGGCAGGAGGCGCGCGGCTGGCTGGTCAAGGCCAACCATCTCGAGCCCGACGCCGCCAATCCGCTCGTGCGCTATTATGACAGCTTCGCACTCGCGAAGCAGCCGCCGCCGGACAGCGCCCGGCGCGGCCTCGAGCGCGCAGCCGTGCTGGTGCCGCAGGATCTCGGCGTGCGGACGCGGCTCGCTCTCTGCTATGTCGAGGACGGCAAGCTGCCGGAGGCGCGCGCCGCGCTCGCCGCGCTCGCCTTCGATCCCCACGCCGCGCCGGACAACGCCGCTGCCAAGCTCGTCGCGATGATCGACGCCGGCGCCGATGCGCCGACGGTCGCGGCGGCGGCGAAGAAGGACGCCGATACAGGCGACAAGGCGCCGGGCGCTAGCAACGGGCGCTAGCGGCGCCCGTCCTGATCGCCCAGTTCGCGATCCAGCAGCGCCTGCTTGATCGGCAGGCCGTAAGCATAGCCGCCGGCGCTACCGTCGCCGCGCCTGGCGCGGTGGCAAGGGACGAGCACGGCGACCGGGTTCGCGCCGCACGCCGAGCCTGCCGCGCGCGCCGCGCCCGGCTTTCCCGCCCGCGCGGCCAGCGCCGCGTAGCTCAGCGTCTCGCCCGGCGGTATCCGCGCCAGCTCGCGCCACACCGCCTCCTGGAAGGCGGTGCCACGCACGTCGAGCGGCAGATCGGGCATCCGCGCCGGCGTCTCGACCGCGGCTACCGCCCGAC
>CAXTTP010000109.1:0-8789 GCA_964247195.1 uncultured Sphingomonadaceae bacterium | reverse complement strand
GCCGCGATGGCGGGACCCGCCGAGGCGAAATCCCGCGGCCGGGGCGCGATGCAGCTTGCGGCCAATGCCACCCTGGAGGAGGTGGCGATGCTCCTGTGGGAGGCGGACAGGGCGGCCTGCTTTCCGGCGCCGCCCCAGGTGGAAGTGCACGCCCTGCCACGCGCGCGCGCCGCGCTCGCCTCCTGGGCCGAGGTCGAGCAGGACCGCAAGAAGGCGCTGCGGCTGGTCTGGCATTTCGGGCCGCTGCTCGCGCTGCGCGCGGTCACCCGCACGATCGGGCTGGGCAGCGCGCTCGCGGCGGCGGGGCGGCGGCTCGGCCTCACCGCGCGGCTGGTGGCGATGGCACAGGCCGAGGCGGCGATCGACGTCGACAAGCCGAGCGACCTCGCGCTCGCCGAACGGATCCTGCGGGCGCGCGACGGCTCAGGCTGAGCGGGCGGCGACCAGCTGGCGGTAGAGGAAAGCCAGGAACACCGCCCAAATCGTTGCCGCGACGGCGACGATCGCCGCCAGCAGCAGCGCCACCAGCAGCGATCCCAGCCGCTCGCCGCCGAGCGCCTTGCCGATCACCATCAGCACCGCCCCGCCCGCGAACAGCAACGCCGCGCCGATCAGCACCGCCGCCACCACCGCGAGCAGAACGAGGCCCAGCAGCCGCGCGCCGTGGCCACGGGTGAGCGCGAAGCTCTCGCGCACGGCGGCGAGCGGCGAAACCACCCGGTCCGCTACCATCGGCCAGACCAGCAGAAGGCGCACGGAGAGCCACAGCAGCACCACCAGCACGATGAAATTGGCAAGCGCGGTCGCGGCACCGACGGCGCCGCTCTGGCTGACCTCGACGGCGCCGACCAGCGCCACCGGCACGCCAGCGAGCATGGAGATCGCCGCCAGCAGCAGCACAATCGCGGCGCTGACCGGCAGCCGCCGGAGCGCCACACCCAGGCTCTCGCGCACGCTGATGCCGGGCCGGAGGGCGAGCGCGGTCGTGGCCAGCACGCCGAGCAGGCTCAGCCCGTAGAAGGGCAGCAGCCATAGCATCCACGGCCCGCGCGGCAGCCGCTCGTCGACCGGTTCGGGCATCACCACCATCAGCAGCAGCATTGCGGCGCCGATCGTGGCGGCGGCAAGCGGGAAGAGCAGTGCCGATTCGGCGCGCAGGAACGCCCATGTCTCGTCCCACACCCGCCCTAGCGATACGCGCGCCATGCACTTCCCTTGCGACCTTTGCGGCGGTCTATCCCGCCCGGGCGGTCGGACGCAATCGCCGGCGCCTTGATCGCACGCCGCGCGCGCGCCAAGTGCGGCGCATGGCGACGAACATGGCCGACGAGATCGAATGGCGGGTGGCGGATCGCCCGGTGACCTATCCGGACGCGCTCGCCGGGATGGAGGAGCGCGCCGCCGCGATCCGCGAGGGGCGGGCCCGAGAGCTCGTCTGGCTGCTCGAGCATCCGCCGCTCTACACCGCCGGCACCAGCGCCGCGCCCGACGAGCTGCTCGCGCCGGATCGCTTCCCCGTCTTCCAGACCGGGCGGGGCGGCCGTCACACCTATCATGGCCCCGGCCAGCGCGTCGGCTACGTCCTCCTCGATCTCGAGCGGCGCGGCCGCGACGTGCGCGCCTATGTCCATGCGCTGGAAGCGTGGGTGATCGCCGCGCTGGCCGCGTTCGGCGTCGCGGCGCATCCCGCCCCCGGCCGGATCGGCATCTGGGTCGACGCGCCCGGGGGCGAAGCGAAGATCGGCGCGATCGGGGTGCGCGTGCGGCGCTGGGTGACGATGCACGGGTTCGCCGTCAACGTGGCGCCCAACCTGTCGCATTTCGACGGCATCGTCCCCTGCGGGCTGCCCGACTATCCGGTGACGAGCCTCGCGGCGTTGGACGTGCCGGCATCCCTGGCGACACTCGACGAAGCACTTCGCGACGTGCTGCCGCAGTTCCTGGCGCGGCTATGCCGCAGTGCGGAGAAGGCTTGAGGACGCAACACCTTTCCTCTAATGTCCACCACGATTTGGGTATTAAGGCCGAAGGCCGAACCAGATCCTCGACTTAGGGAGTCCAAAATGCGTGACCTGATGTCCAAGCTGATGACCGGCTCGATGATCGCCGGTGCGGCGCTATTCGTCTCCGCGTGCGGCGGCGGCGAGACCGCCAACACCACCGATACCAACATGACCGAGATGAACTCCATGGAGCCGATGGAAGGCACCACGAACGACGTCACGGCCGTCGACGGCGCGATGGGTGCCGACGCCAACATGGCTTCGGATTCGAACTCGTCGATGATGGATTCGAACATGTCGACCGACAGCAACATGACCACGAACGCGATGTAAGTCGCGCTTTCGGCGTGTGTGTTCCGAGAGGCCGCCCGGCGATCGCCGGGCGGCCTTTTTCGTGATTCTTTTCAAGCACCTCGCCGTCTTTGCCCGGGCGAAACTCGACAGAACCGCAACATTACCGCCGATCTCTCTGGATTCACAGGATGAATCCCGATAGAGCGGCGTCGTTCGAGAATGGGCGACGACAATGCGATCGATAAGCCTCAAGTGACTTGCAGCAGCTCTGGCACTTGCCGGATCCGTGATGACGGCGCCGGCAACGGCGTCCCTGTTCTGGATCACGCCCAATTTCGCGGGCGAGCCGGTGAGCGGCGGCGAGCCGGGCATCGGCCAGCCGCTGCCGGGAGCCACGCCCGGCGAATTGCAGGCGCATCTCCTATGGAACATGCGCGCCGGCCTGAACGTCGCCGCGCTGCAGTGCCAGTTCTCGCCGACGCTGCTCACGGTGCGCAACTATAACGATCTGCTGCGTCAGCACGGGGCGGAACTGAACGCCGCCTACAAGACGCTTGCCGACTATTTCAAGCGGACCGGCGGCAAGACCTGGCAGACCGCGCTCGATCAGTACACGACGCGCACCTATAACGGCTTCTCCACGCTGCACGCGCAGCTCGGCTTCTGCGAGACCGCCGGCGCGATCGGCCGCGAGGCGCTCGATCGGCCCAAGGGCTCGCTCTACATCACCGCGCAGAACCGGATGCGCGAGTTCCGCAACAGCCTCGTGCCGAGCGGCGATGGTCTGTTCGGGCGGATCACCCTGCTCGACGCACGGCCGCTGCCGCCGCTCAACGCGGATTGCTGGGACAAGAAAGACCTGCTGCGCAAGAAGTGCCTGGGGCTCACCAGCCTCTAGGGCGGCGCTCCCTACCTGATCCCGACCACCTTGTGCGTCTGTACCGACAGGCGCCAGCGCGGATGCGCCAGCACGAAGCCGATCGCGGCCGCCCGGGCATCCGCTGCCGCGACGCCGTCCATCGGCTGGACGAGGAGATGGTCGAAATCCCACGCTTCCATCGCCCGGTAGTCCGTGCCGGGCTGCGGCCAGACGAGCTTCAGCTCGTTGCCGCGCCGCTGCACGATCTCCGTGCCGAGCTTCGGACTCACGCAGATCCAGTCGATGCCGGCCGGTGCCGGCAACGTGCCGTTGGTCTCGATCGCGATCTCGAACCCGGCGGCGCGCAACGCCGCGAGCAGCGCCTCGTCGACCTGGAGCAGCGGTTCGCCGCCGGTCAGCACCACAAAGGCGCGCGGGCCCGATCCTTCCAGCCCGCGCTGCCACAAGGCGGAGGCACGATCCGCGACCGCCGCCGCATCGGCGTAGCGTCCGCCGCCGTCACCGTCGATGCCGACGAAGTCGGTGTCGCAGAAGCGACAGGCGGCGTCGGCGCGATCCGCCTCGCGGCCCGACCAGAGATTGCATCCCGCGAAGCGGACGAACACGGCGCGACGGCCAGCCTGGATGCCCTCGCCCTGGAGCGTCAGGAACATTTCCTTGACGGCATAGCCCGCCATTGCGCGGCTCAGGCCCCCGCCGCGTAGCGGGTCGGATCGGCGATGCCGGCGTCGGCATAGCCCTTGGCGCGCAGCCGGCAGCTGTCGCACCGGCCGCAATGAAGGTCCCCGGGCGCCGGATCGTAGCAGGACCAGCTCATGCCCGCGTCCAGGCCGAGCCGGTCGGCCTCGCGCGCGATGTCGGCCTTGGTCATCGCTTGCAACGGGGCGTGGATGGTGAAGCCGTGCCCCTCGACCCCGGCCTTGGTGGCGAGGTCGGCGAGCGCCTGGAAGGCCTGGATGAACTCCGGCCGGCAGTCCGGGTAGCCCGAATAATCGAGCGCGTTCACGCCCAGGAAGAGATCGTGCGCGCCCGATGCCTCCGCAAAGCCGAGCGCTAGCGACAGGAAGATCGTATTGCGCGCCGGCACATAGGTGACCGGGATGTCGCTGCCGACGCCTTCCTTCGGTACGGCGATGTCGCCGGTCAGCGCCGAACCGCCGAACAGGGTGAGATCGATCGGCAGCACGATGTGGCGGCCGACGCCGAGTGCCGCCGCGATCCGCCGCGCGGCGGCGAGCTCGACGCGGTGACGCTGATTATAGTCGATGGTCAGCGCGGCGAGGCAAAAGCCCTGCTCGCGGGCGAGGCCGGCCGCGACCATCGAATCGAGGCCGCCAGACAGCAGCACGACCGCCGTGGCACCATCCTGTCGCTGCGAAGGGAACGTCATGGTCGCCCGCTAGAGCAATCGGGCGGCGCGCGGAAGCCCGCCAAAGAAAGGGCCGCCCGGATGAGAGCGGCCCAGTTGGGCTTTGCAGCCTTAGGGAGAAAAGCGTGCCCGAAGATCGGCACCCGCGACTCCTACCATCCATCAGGTATACCCCAGCTTAACGCGGCCCGGCCGCGGGCACGGCGGCCGCCGGGGAGGAAGGCTTGGCGCTGGCGGCCGCCGCCGGTTGCGCGTGCGGCACGGCGCAGTCGCCGGTCCGCCTGGCTTCCGCGACGAAGGCGAACGGCGCGTTGTCGGCGATGCCCTGGCTGTCGATATGGACTTCGGTCGGCGATATGATCCGGAGCGAGGTCCGGCCACTGCCGGCACCGGGGCAGCTATATTGGACGGTGGCGAGCTTGGCCTCGTTCGCTACCACGAAGCTGCTGCACGCGGCATCGCCATGGCGCAGCTGCATCAGCGCGTGCGCGTCCGCCACGCAGAGATCGCGCGGCGGCGTCGCGACCCGGCTCGCCATGGTGATCTGCCACATCCCGGTCTGCACCGCATCCACCGCCACGAGCGCCGGCGTGTCGCCCTTCACTGGCGGTGGCGGTGCGGCGGCGAGCAACGTGAACAGAATCGCACCTGCGACAGCGCGCCCGGCCTGCATGATCGAATTCCCCCGAGGACTCACGCGCCCTTAGCAGAAGCAGCGGCGCCCGGCGATAAGCCGCTGGCGGAAATTAGCTCAACCCAGCGACTCGGGATCGATCGGGAAGCTGCGCGCGCAGAAGGCGCAGTCGACCCGGATCATGCCGTCCTCCTCCGCCATCTCGGCGCGTTCGCCAGCCGGAAACCGGCCGAGCACGCCGCGAATATGATCCAGGCTGCAACGGCAGCCGCGCGAGAGCGGCGCGAGCGGCAGCACGCGGATCTCGGCCTCCTCATTGAACAGGCGCCAAGCGATGCGGTCGAGCGGCAGAGCGGCATCGACGAGCTCGCCGGCGGTGATCGTCGCGGCGAGCGCATGGACATGCTCCCACTCCGGATGGTCGAGCCGGGTATGAAGCCGCTCGCGCCCTTCCTCGCCTTCCGGCAAATGCTGGATTACCAGCCCGCCCGCGACATGGCCGGCGGCGCCGTGCGACGCGACCGCGAGGCGAACGAGGCTCGGGATCTGCTCCGACTGGCTAAACCAGCTCTCTGCCGCCTCGGCCAGCGTGTTGCCGTCGAGCGGCACGATCCCCTGGTAGCGCTCGCCGGTCACCGCCTGGTCGAAGGTGATCGCAAGATAGCCCTTGCCGAACAGCGCGAACAGCGACGGGTCCGCCGGCGCCTCGGCCAGCCGGTCGGGATCGTGGCGGACATAGCCGCGCATCTCGCCGCCCTTATAGTCGCAGACGAGCAGGTCGATCACGCCGCCGTTGCTCTGCGCCTGGAGCGTGAGCTGGCCGCCGGCATCCTTCAGCGTGGTTCCCAGGAGCGCGGTCAGCGTCAGCGCCTCGGCGAGCAGCCGCTCGATCGCCGGCGGATAACCATGGTTGCTGAGAATCGCGTCGAGCACCGGCCCCAGGCGCACCAGCCGGCCGCGCGCGTTGCGCACCGGTATCGTGAAGCCGAGCGCGGTATCGACATGGCCCATATGCGCACCGGGACCTTGGCCGAAAGCAGAAGCCACTGGGTGAGAACCTCATCGTCGCCGCAGGTTTGTGCCGGGACCGCTCGCGCTGCGCCGGCATGGCGGACAGCGCAAGGTCAGCATCGCCGGCCTGCTTTTCAAGCCTCAGCCGAGCAGGCCGAAGCACCAGAGCAGGACCGACTTCTGGGCGTGCAGACGGTTCTCGGCCTCGTCCCAGATCGCGGATTGCGGCCCGTCGATCACGGCATCCACGACCTCCTCGCCGCGATGGGCGGGCAGGCAGTGGAGGAAGACGGCATCGTCCGCCGCCGCCGCCATGATCTCCGGCGTGACCTGGAAGGGAGCGAGCGCGGCGATCTTCTCGGCCGCCTCGGCCTGTCCCATCGAGATCCAGCTGTCGGTGACGACGACGTCGGCGCCGGCGACAACCTTGACGGGATCGCGGATGATCTGCACGGTGGCGCCGCGTCCCAGCGCGCCTTCCAGCACCGCCATCGCCGGATCATAACCGGCCGGGCAGCCGATGCGGACCTCGAAGTGCATCAGGCTGCCGGCCTCGACGATCGAGTGGAGCACATTGTTGCCGTCGCCGAGCCACGCCCAGCGCGTCCCGGCCAGCGCGGACTTGCGATCGAGGACGGTGAGCATGTCGGCCATGATCTGGCACGGATGCGAATGATCGGTGAGGCCGTTGATCACCGGCACCGAGGCATAAGCGGCGAGCTCCGCGACCTTGGCGTGATCGTCGGTGCGGATCATGATCGCATCGACGTAGCGCGACAGCACGCGCGCGGTGTCCGCGATCGATTCGCCGCGGCCGAGCTGCATCGAACCGGCTTCCATCACGATCGTCGTGCCGCCGAGCTGGCGCATCGCCATGTCGAACGACACGCGGGTGCGCGTCGAGTTCTTCTCGAAGATCATCGCGAGCGTGCGGCCGGCGAGCGGCGCATCGGCGTCGGCACGGCCCTTCGGCCAGCCTGCCCGTGCCGCCTTGCGATCGAGCGCGTCGCCGAGCATCGCCGCGATCGCGTCCCCACCGGCATCGGCGAGGTCGAGGAAATGGCGGGGCGTCATGCCGCCTGCGGGACGGCATAGTCCCGGGCCCCGGCCGATAGCTTCTCGATGCACTCGGCGATGTGGCTTTCCTCGATCACCAGCGGCGGCAGGATGCGTACGACATTGTCGCCGGCCGCGACCGTCAGCAGCCCGTGATTGTCGCGCAGATGGGCGACGAAGCCGCGCGCATCAGACTTGAGGCGGATGCCGAGCATCAGCCCGAGCCCGCGTACGCTCTCGAACAGGCCGTCGTGATTGGGCAGGAGCTGCTCGAGCGAGCCGCGCAGCCGGTCGCCCATGCGGCGCACATTGGCCAGGAACGCATCGTTGGCGACGACGTCGAGGATCGCCTCGCCCGCCGCCATCGCCAGCGGGTTACCGCCATAGGTGGAGCCATGAGTGCCGATCACCATGCCCTTGGCGGCTTCCTCGGTGGCGAGGCAGGCGCCGAGCGGGAAGCCGCCGCCGATGCCCTTGGCCGTCGCCATGATGTCGGGCACGACACCATATTGCTCGTGCGCGAAGAAGGTGCCGCTGCGCGCATAGCCGCACTGCACCTCATCGAGGATCAGCAGCAGGCCATGCGCGTCGCAGAGCCGGCGCAGCCCGGCGAGGAACTCGTTCGTGGCGGGCATGACGCCGCCCTCGCCCTGCACCGGCTCGACGAGGAAGCCGGCTGTCGAGCCGTCGATCGCCGCCTCCGCCGCGGCGAGATCGTTGAACGCGACGACGGTGAAGCCGGGCAGCAGCGGCTCGAACCCGTCGCGCATCTTCGGCTGGTCGGTCGCCGAGATCGTGCCCAGCGTCCGGCCGTGAAAGGCGTTGGCGAAGCTGATGATCTTGTGCCGCTCGGGCGAGCCGTTGACATAATGGTAGCGGCGCGCGGTCTTGATCGCGCACTCGACCGCCTCGGCGCCCGAGTTGGTGAAGAACACGGTGTCGGCGAAAGTCTTCTCGACCAGTCGCGCCGCCAGCTTCTCGCCCTGCGGGCTGCCATAGAGGTTGGAGACGTGCATCAGCGTCGCCGCCTGCTCCTGGATCGCCTTGACCAATGCGGGATGGCCGTGGCCGAGGATGTTGACGGCGATCCCGCTCGCGAAGTCGAGATAGCGCTCGCCGCGCTCGCCGATCAGGTAGCAGCCCTCGCCGCGCACCGGCCGCACGCCGCACCGCGGGTAGACGGGCATGAGCGGGGTAACGGCCATCGACAGATCCTTCTCGCCAGCAAACTCCAGAAACGCAAAAAGGCGGCCCGGAAGGCCGCCTCGTGCGGGATTCGCCTATAAGGGAGAGGCGCGGCTTCGTCAATCGGGCGGACGCGCCCGATGAGCGCAACGACGATCAGGCTTTCAGCCGCCAGCCGCGTGCGATTACCCAATAGCACAGGATCCCCAGCGCCGCATTCACCGCCAGTAGCAGGAGCGCGCCGAACCCGATCGACGAATCCGCCACGCCCAGAAAGCCGTAGCGGAACCCCGATATGACGTAGAAGAACGGATTGGCGTGGCTGATGCCGTGGAACACGCCGCGCAGATTGTCGAC
>CAXTTP010000108.1:401-8793 GCA_964247195.1 uncultured Sphingomonadaceae bacterium | reverse complement strand
TGAAGGTCGCCGCCGTCAAGGCGCCGGGCTTCGGCGATCGCCGCAAGGCGATGCTCGAGGATATCGCGATCCTGACGGCCGGCCAGACGGTATCGGAGGATCTCGGCATCAAGCTCGAGAATGTCACGCTCGACATGCTCGGGACGGCCAAGCGGGTAACGATCGACAAGGACAACACCACGATCGTCGATGGTGCCGGCGCGGCCGATGCGATCAAGGGCCGCGTGGAAGCGATCCGCGCCCAGATCGAGAACACCACCAGCGACTATGATAAGGAGAAGCTGCAGGAGCGGCTGGCCAAGCTCGCCGGCGGCGTAGCGATCATCAAGGTCGGCGGTTCGACCGAAGTGGAAGTCAAGGAGCGCAAGGACCGCGTCGACGACGCCCTCCATGCGACCCGCGCGGCGGTGGAGGAGGGGATCGTTCCGGGCGGCGGCACGGCCCTGCTTTATGCCTCGCGCGCGCTCGACGACATGAAGGGCGTCAACGACGACCAAACCCGCGGCATCGACATCGTTCGCAAGGCGCTGCAGGCGCCGCTGCGTCAGATCGCGGAGAATTCCGGTCATGACGGCGCGGTCGTCGCGGGCAAGTTGATCGAGGGCAACGACCAGAACCTTGGCTTCAATGCCCAGACCGAAAGCTATGAGGATCTCGTCCAGTCGGGTGTAATCGATCCGACCAAGGTCGTCCGCTCCGCCCTGCAGGATGCCGCCTCGATCGCGGGGCTGTTGATCACCACCGAAGCGGCTGTCGCCGACATCTCCGAGGACAAGCCGGCGATGGCCGGAATGCCCGGCGGCATGGGCGGCATGGATTACTAATCGATCCTGCCTGAACAAGAAGAAGCCCCCAGGATCGGCTTGGCGCGTCGTTGACCATACGGGTATCTCTGAGGGAGCAGGTTCCTAATGGCGCGGTAATGGCAACATCACCGCGCCATTAGACTAAATCCACTGCGCTGACTTCGTCATGACGCAAGCGCGATCGACGCCATCCGCTTGGTCAGCAGCCGCCACGCTTATGCCCCTCTTCAGATTCAGCGACGTATCGGTGAGCCGCGCATCGTGCCAGAGCGCGAACGAACTCAATCAATCGCTCATCCGCCGCTCCCGTCGCGGGACCGACCGGCACTCGATCGTTAAGCGCTAATGCGGCCTGGTCCGCGGGACGTGTCGATTTGCGCATGGGGCGGGCTCGTTGCCTATCGGCGCGCTGTCCGCCCTTCCGGACAACGCTCTATTTCCTCTTCGCTCCCCAGCGTGCTGTCCGTTTACCGATCGATCACCCGCCAGCGGGGTGGAAATTTCCAAGCCGTTCCTCGCGCTCGATCATCTCGTTGATATGATGGGCGATGCGCTGCGCCACAAAGCGCGCGGCCTGCATACCCCAGCGCGGATCGATCCGGTCGCTCGTGTCGCCGATTTCGGCCGCAAGCGCGTCCGGTAGCGCCGCCACCATCGTTTCCAGGAACCCGCTCAGTCCTGACCGGGCCCAATCCGTGGCCAGCTCCTGCCGGTCGAACAATGCGAGGGTCAGCGTTCCGCGCGCCGGAAGGCCGGCTTCGTGCAAAATGGTGGCAGCTTCTTCCAGGCTCATATGGCGTGTGCCCTTGAGCGTGCGGCTCAGCTGATCCTTCGACAACCCCACCCGCGCGACCAGCTCGCGCTGACTTGCGCCGCTTTCTTCAACAAGATCGGCGACAACGACGTGCAAAGGCGCCGAGGTGAAGGGCGGGGGGCTGGCGGTGGCGGGCACGCAGGATCTCCAGGTTCCGAGTCGCAGCTGAAATTAGCCGGTCTCCAGCCTGTAGGAAAACAAAACAAGAACATCCTAGATTGACGGGGCGTGCCTGTGGGCGCGAGCTGACCGTATGCCGCTCTTTATACCGACCCAAAGTGGCGCGAATCACTCTTGGCTCATACCTGCGACAGCTGTCGCGGAGTCGCGCCCTCCTGTCGTCGAAGTCCGCGATCGGCGTCGCGGAATCGTAGGAAAATACCAAGCAATGCCGCGACGGCTGTCGCAAATTCCGCGACGTGGGTGGTATTATGTTCGCTTAATGTTCCTTTCTGTTGGAGCGGTCGGGTGAGCGGAGCGAAGTGAGTGGGCGGTCGGTGTTCGACCGTACCGACACCCACGGAGACCCTCCCGATGCTCACCATGAAGCTTCCGCTGACCCGAGCCAGGCTCGGCCGCGCCAGCGATTACATCGTTCCTGCAGCCGCCCTCCTGCTATGCGCCAGCGCCGCTTATGCCGGCGCCGACACCACCTTCGGCCCGGCGCTGACGAAGTTCACCGACTTCCTCGAAGGCTCCGGCGGCAAGATCATCGCCGTCCTGAGCCTCGCCGGCGGCCTCATCGGCATGGCGTCGGGCCGCTTTACGCTGGCGCAGGTGGCGGTGCCCGTCGCCGTCGGCATCGGCGTCGGCACCGGCGTGCCCATCGTCACCTCGACCGTCACTGCGCTCATCTGAGCGCGGGAAAGAGGGCGGAGCGACAGGATGTCGGACAAGTATTTCATTCCCCGGCGGCTCGACGATCCCGAGCTCATTGGTCTGTGGACACTCGATGAATTCATCGGTCTCGCAGCGCCGTTCGCCTGGGGAATCCTCTCCCAGCACATCCTGTTGGGCATCCTGGGCGCCGGGGGCGTCTGGTTCGCGCTGCGAAAGGCAAAAGCAGGGCGCGCCACCTCCTGGGTGATCCACGCGGCCTATTGGTATCTGGGAGCGAGCTTCGTCCGGCTTCGCGCCACTCCGCCTTCCCATTGCCGCCGGCTCGCCGGCTGAGGGGAGGGGCACCATGCTATCAGACATCGCGCATCAGCGCGGCCAGGCGCTGTTACGCCAGCGCAAGATCCTGCTCGTCGTGGCGGCAGCGTCGTTCCTGACCAATTTGGCACTCGTGTCGGCGTTGAGCACCCGCGACCGTGAGGTGATCCTACAGCCGATCACGTCGCGGCCGCTCGCGATCAGCTCGTCAGGCGTCTCGGCCGACTATCTTGAGCTCGTTACCCGCGACGTCGCGCTGATGCTGCTCAACCGCTCGCCTGCCGGCCTCGACTATTGGATGGAGCAGATCCTCAAGCTTGCTGATCCCGCCTCATACGGCGCGCTCAAGGCCGAACTGGTCAAGATCGTCACCGAGCAGCGCGGCTCAGACCTGAGCCAGGCTTTCGTGATCACCGGCATGACGGTCGATCCGAAGGCGCTGTCCTCCACGGTGGAGGGTGATCTCAAGACCTTCGTCGGCGGCCAGGTCATCGCCAGCGAGACGAAACGCTTCCGCTTCGGCTGGAGCTACGTCGGCCTGCGCCTCTCGCTCTCGAGCTTCGCGCTCATTTCCCAGAAGAAGGAGGCGTCTCGATGACCGCCGGATCAGCTGCCGATCTGCCTGCTGCAGACACGACTTTTACTGTCGCTGAAGACGTCCAATGGAGCGACATCAACCTGAAGCCGTTCAGTTTTGCAACCATCGCCGCTGCTTTGGCGCTTGCTGGCTCGCCAGCGTTTGCCGAGCAGTTTCGTCAGGCCGCGGACAATGCGCAGGTCGACTGCGTCGCCTCGGCCCGTGAGCTCACCCGTATCAGCCTGATCGCGGATGCCTTCGCGAGCGTCAGCAAGATCACGACTGGATACCCTTATAACGATTTCACCGTCACCAACGAGCCGGTTCGCGGCGACATCTATATCTCGGTGCCGGACGGCTTCGCTCCCGGTCGGGTGACCTTCTTCGCGACGAGCAAGAAGGGCTTCGTCTACAAATTCACCTGCAAGGTGGCGGGGGATGAGGCAGAGCAGGTGTTCGTCTCGAACCCCGCGATCGCCGGCGACCGGGCGCAGACTTGGGAAGCGAAATCCACGCCGCGCGACGCTGCCGTCCGCCTGATCCAGGCGATGGCGACGAGTGCCGTGCCGGATGGCTTTCAGGTCCGACAGGTGGCGAGCGCGACGACGCGGGTAGGCGATCTCAGCGTGCGGCTGATCGCCGAATATCGCGGGGGCCGGCTGACCGGCAAGGTGCTGCGCATCGACAACCGTGCCGCCAAGGCGGTCGTCATCGACCCGGCCGCGATCGCGCCGAACGGCAGTCTCGCGATCAGCATCGGCACGACCGAGCTCGCCCCGCACGGCGCGACGACGATGTACCTCGTCCACGGCGCGGGAGCGGGCGCATGACCGCCGCTCCTCCAGCCACCCCTGCTGCGGCCGCTCGCCCTGACGATAGCGGCAGCGCGATCGGAGCGCTGAACTCCAAGACACGGGCGCGTCAGCGCATGCTGCTCCTCGGCGGCGGCGGGACTGCGGCGATGGCGCTGCTCTGGCTCGTGGCCGGTGGCAGCCCGAGCAGCCGGCACGATGCGCAGGCGCCGCAGAAGATCGAGACTGACGGCATCGTCAATCGCGATCTCAGCCAGCGCGAGTTCGTCGCGATCTATGGCAACCGGCTCGATGCGCAGGCGCGCCAGCTAAAAGCGCTCGAGGAGCGGCGCGCGGTTGATCCTGCGATCCAGGCAAAGCTCGACGCGCTTGCCGCCGAGAACCAGGCGATGAAAGCGGATGGCGCGCACACGATCGACGCACTGACTCAGGAGAACAGCACGCTCCGTACCGAGCTGACGCGTGTCCAGTCTGCCCCGGCACCGGCACCCGCAGCGATGCCGACATACGGCGCGCGCGATCCGTCGATGCCGTCAGGGTCGCCGCTCGATCCAAACCTGGCACGTGACGCGGGTGGATCGGCGCTGCCGGCGGCTGAGCGGCAGGTTAAGACGCTGTCGTTCACGACGGTGGCGGCCGAGGGGGCGGGAGCTGCGAAGTCCGGATTGCGCGCCGGGCGGCCGCAGGCGCCCGCGATCGAGGTCGAGGACAGCCCCGATTATCTGCCGCCGAACAGCTATGCGCCGGCCCGCGTCATCGTCGGCGTAGACGCTTCGGCTGGCGTCGCCAGCCAGACCGATCCGCTCCCGGTGGTATTGCGCATCACCGGGCCGGCCCGCTCGGTGGTCAAGGACGGCAAGCTCCTCACGACCAACATTCAGGGTTGCGTCGTCAACGGTGCGGCGCGTGGCGATCTGTCGGCCGAGAAAGTCTACGTAAAGCTTCAGAAGATGACGTGCGACCAACCCGGCGGCCGGGTCGCGGTCAGCGAGGTCAAGGGCTTCATCAGCTTTGCCGGCAAGACCGGCGTGCGCGGCCGGGTTGTCAGCAGGGAGGGCAGTCTCGTCACCCAGGCTTTGCTCGCCGGCATCGTCGGCGGCTTCGGCCGCGGCTTCTCAGCCAACGCCAACAGTCTCTTCTCGGGGCTGTCGAGCGGCACCGACGGCAAACGCCAGGCGCTTGGTGCCGGCGACATCGTCCAGGGCGGTCTCGGGCAAGGCGTCGGCGACGCCGCCGACACCGTCTCCAAGTATCTGATCGAACGCGCCGAACAATATCAGCCCGTCGTCGAGATGCCGACCGGCATCGATGTCGAAATCGTCTTCCTCGACGGCGTCTATGTGAGGAACTCCCAATGAATTCACAAAATACCATTCACCGCACCGTCCTCGATAAGATGAGGCGCGCGGAGGGGCCGCACTTCTGGGCGGCGCTTGCCGGGGCCTCGCTTTTGTTCGGCATGGGCGCCGGCGGAATTACCAACGCCGTTCGCGCCGCGCCCACTGCCACAGTGAGTATTAACACTGAATTGGTCCGAAACGCACTCAAGTTGCGCCTGCCGAAGACGGCGATCGGCGGGATTGACTGCGGACGGTTCGGTGGCCTCTGCGAAGTCGTCGCTGGCACGACGCTCTTCTATGTCGATCGCGGCGCCCGTTTCCTGATGATCGGGCGGCTCTATGACATGGAGACGCGTAGCGACCTGACCGCCGCGCGCCTGCTCGAGCTCAACCCCGATTTGCTCGTCGCCGGCGCCGCCGGCAAGCGCGACGATGCTGATGATCAGCCCGCGTCGGCCAAAGCGGCAAAGGTCGATCTCAGCGTTCTGCCGGCAGGTGGCGCGGTCCACTGGGGGCCGGTCAACGGTCCGCGCCTGGTCGTACTCAGCGATTTCGCCTGCAGCTATTGTCGGCGCCTTTCGGCGGAATTGGTCAAGCTCGGCGCGCGTGTCGAGGAGCGGCCGATTTCGATCTTCGGACCCGAAAGCCGCAAGAAGGCGGAGGCGGTGCTCTGCGCGGCCGATCCGGCGGCCGCACTCCACGCCGCTTATGACGGGCGGCCACTTGCCACCGCCGCGAAGTGCGATGTCGCGGGGCTTGATGCCAACGAGGCCTTCGCCAAGCAGCATGGCTTCAGCGGAACCCCGGTGATCATCCGCGCCGATGGCGCGGTGCTCGAAGGCTTCCGGCCCGCCGAGCAGCTCAAGGCCTTCATCGATGGAGGCAAGGCATGAACCGCTTGGCTTTCGCGACAGCCCTGCTCGGTAGTGCCGCCCTGCTTTCCGGCTGCGCGACGCTCGGTGGCACGGTCAAGGGTGACTTCGCCTGCCGCGCGCCGACCGGCACGTGCGCACCGATGACCGCGATCGATGCGGCCGCCATCCGCACCTTGGCGGGTGAAGGTTCTGGCACTGGGGCCGAAGGCCGCATGCGCCAGCTATCAATTGCACCCCGCTCCGGCGCCGTCCCGGTGCGGACCGGCGAGCGCATGCTCACGATCCTGCTCCCAGCCCATGTCGATGAGGTCGGCGTGCTGCACGATGCCGCGACCGTGCACGCGGTCGTCGAGGAGGCCGGCTGGGCCTTCGCGGCCGGCAGCGACCCCGCATCCAATCCCGAGTTCTCGCGCAGTTCCGCCCCTTCCTCCCTGCGCGAGGCAGTCGCCGGTGCTTCGGCACCGGCGACCGAGGGGCTCGAGACGCTCCCCGCTCGAGCCCCTCAACCCTTCACGCCGCCGGGCGCCGCCGCCGGGGTGTCCGTCGACGATGGCCCATCCGCGGCGGCGATCGCGGCCGCGCGTTCGGGGCATCGACTTGCAGCGCCTTCCGTCCCCGTACCGGGCGCCCCGGTCGAAGTCGCGCCCATGCCCGCGGCGGCGCCAGAAATGCTGCCGTCCGGCAAGTTCGTCCTCCCACATGGCGATACCGCAGCGGCGCGCGCCAGGCTCAAAGGCTTGGTAGCGCCACAGCTACCGAAGCTCGGCCCGCCGCCGCTCGCCAACACCGGCGATGCGGTTGATCTTGCCGATCCCTTCATGACGCCACCCCGTAAGGAGCTTCCGCAATGAGCCTGTCGCTCCACACCCTGCTGGGCACCGTCATGACCGGTCTGTTCGGCGACGGCGAAGAGAGCGAGGGCGATCGTCCCGTACTCGGCCTCGACATGCTGTCGAGCTTCCTGCCCTACCGCGTCTATGAGCCATCGACGCGGCTCTATCTGAACGCGCGCTCGACCGGCTTCGTGCTCAACGTCGCCCCGCTGGTCGGCGCCGACGAGAAAGTCGGCGACCTGCTCGGCCAGTTCTTCTCCGAGGGGTTGCCGGCCGGCGCCTGCGTCCAGATCGTCCATTGGGCGTCTCCGCGGATCAGCCGCAACATCGCGCCTTGGTTCGCTCCGCGTTATGCCCGGGGCGGCGTCTATGAGCGGATCGCCCGCGCCCGAGCGGAGTGCCTTTACGATCTGGTCTGGACGAGCGGGTCTGCCGGCGCGCCGTTCCACGCGCGCCATCACCAATTGCTCGTCTCGGTCGGCGTGCCGGCCACGAGCGCCACCTCCAAGGAGGAGCTGATCGCGGTGCGCGAGAGCCTGCTCGGCGTGCTGCGCTCGCTGGACGTGCCGGCGGTCGATGTCACGCCGGTCGAGCTGATCGCCTTCCTCGACGACCTCACGTCGCCGACCACCGCGAGCGGCGACGATGCCGTCGACTATAATCCGCTCGACCCGATCGCCGATCAGGCTCTGCGCCGCGATATCGAGCTGGTCGTCGAGGAGAGCCGGATGCTGCTGCGAACCGAGCGCTTCCGCCCAACCGGCGCGAAACAAGGCGATGCGCCCGAGATCGGCGAAATCTTTCCCGACCGTTTCGACGTCCGCCATTTCGGCGTGCGCAATATGCCGACACGCTGGACGCCGTGGGAGACCGCGCGGCTGATCGGCGACCTGTTCACCGACAAGCTGCGTTTCCCATGCCCTGCCGCGACGATCCTCTGCCTCGTCTATCCGGACCAGGAAGCAGCCTCGGCGCGTGCTGGCATGAAGTTCCTGCGCACCACGTCGCTCAGCGAGGGCAAATCGGCGCGCTACGTACCGAAGTTGCGCGAGCAGGCGGCCGAATGGCGCGAGGTGCAGGCGCAGCTGCAGGAAGGACGCCGGCTCGTCCGCGCCTTCTACGGCGTCACCTGCTTCTCACCCGAAGGCGACGGCGACCGCAACGAGCGGATGGTGAAGTC
>CAXTTP010000108.1:0-391 GCA_964247195.1 uncultured Sphingomonadaceae bacterium | reverse complement strand
CTCTACAAGTCGGCCGGCTGGGATCTCGCTGACGAGCGCTTCCTCCAGATCCAGGGCTTGCTCGCCGCGATGCCGCTGACGCTGGCCGACGGGCTCGGCGCCGATCTCGAGCGCTGCCGGCGGATGCGGACGATGCTGTCGACGACGGCGGCGAACATCGCGCCGGTGCAAGGCGAATATCTCGGCGGCGCGATCCCGCATCTGCTCTTCCTCGGCCGGCGCGGCCAGCCATTCTTCTGGTCGCCGTTCGAAAATGGTGCCGGCAATCATAATGTCGCGATCCTCGGCAAGTCGGGCTCGGGCAAGTCGGTGCTGCTCCAGGAGATGTGCGCTAGTCTGTGCGGTGCGGGCGCCAAGGTCGTCGTGATCGATGACGGCCGCTCCTTCATGA
>CAXTTP010000107.1:8075-8826 GCA_964247195.1 uncultured Sphingomonadaceae bacterium | reverse complement strand
GTCGTCACGCTCCCGCCGCCGCCCGCCGCAACGGGCGGGGCGCCTGCGCCGCCGCCGCTGCCGGCGGGCGGGCATGTCCGCATCTATCCGCGCGCCTTCCAGGTCGTAGCGACGATCGGCGACAAGCCGTCCTTCGTGCGTGGTGACGGCGGCGCCGCGCCGATCCCGTTCGGGCCGCCGGCGCCCGTGGCGGTGCTGCTTCCCAATCCGTTCCGCCTGGCACCGCAGCAGCTGAAGCCGGACCAGCCGCTGCTCGCGATCGACATCGTCGTCGCCGATCGCGCGGGCGGGCGGACGACGCTGTCGCTGCCGGAGGTGAAGGTGGCCGGCACGGCGAACCCGCCGCCCGACGCCTGGGACCCGGCGACACCCGAGACGATCGACAACTGGCCGGACCTGGTGCGTTCGCCGTGCGCCTCGCCGCTGTTCGGGACGCCGACCACGCCGCCGAACACGCCCAACACCAAGACCGGGATCGCCGGGATCGTCGGCAAGCTCGCCAGCGAGGGATCGCCGCGGCAGGGTCCGCGCCTGCCGACCATGGCGCGCTTCGAGACGGTCGTCGCGACCGCGCTCCCCACCGGCAGCGGCCAGCCGTTCGCGTGGGAGGCGGTGCTGAGCGGCGGTTGGTGGAGCCGCGAGACGCGCTCGGCGCGCCACGCGCTCGGCAATCCGGGCCAGCCGGCCGGGCCGGACATCCACGCCCCCGGCATCCGCGTCACCGGGCCGATCGCATTCGATCTCGGCCGCC
>CAXTTP010000107.1:0-8065 GCA_964247195.1 uncultured Sphingomonadaceae bacterium | reverse complement strand
TCATAAGCCAGACCGGCATATCCGGCTTCGTCCAGGAGGCCGTCCAGCTTTGGGAGCGCAGGGAAGGGCGGAAGGCGCCGATTCGCCGGGACCGCCTGGAGCCAGCGCTTCACGCGGGAGGCGGTGCCGGGATGCTTGGGCCAGCGGTTCGGGAGGGCGATGGCACCCTTGAGCTTACCGAGCTCGGCCGCCACGCGATCCGCCGCGCGCAGCCGATGACGCCGTTGCCGGGCTTCGTCGATGCGAGCGGCAAGCTGCAGCCGGGCTGGATGGTGATGAACGCCACGCCGCAGCTGGCGCCGCCCGCCGAGCAGACCGCACAGCCGGCGACCGCGCCCAGCTACAGCGCGGCCCTGCTCACCACCGTCGCCGCCTTCTGCGAGACGCCCGAGCTGTCCCTGAAGACGCCGCCGAGCGACGTGATCACCCTGCAGGGACTGGTCGACGATCTGCTCGACGCGGTCGGTCTCCCCAAGGACATCACTGTCAGTGATACCCCCGAAACGGCGCGTGCGCTCCGCGAGGTCCGGCGCGAATGTTTCCTGTCGCGCAACGGATCGCGCGATGCCGGCTGGAGCCTGCGCCGCGCGATCCGGCAGGCACGGGAGCTGATCTACCTCGAGGGGCCGGCGTTCCAGCAGACCCGCTATGTCGAGCAGCCCGACGCCGTCGACGATCCCATCACCACCCCCGACCTGTTCATCGAACTGAACGCGGCGATGCAGGACAATAACTCGCTTCGCGTGATCGTCGCCGTTTCGCGCGAGGTCGATTTCTCGCCGACCCACGGCGGCTACATGCGCCAGGCGACCGCGTCGCGCGCGGCGGTGATCAAGCTGCTCGGCGATCTCTACCCGGGGCGGATCGCGGCGTTCCATCCGGTCGGCTTTCCGGGCCGGCCGGTGAAGCTTCGCACCAGCGTCGCGATCGTCGACGACGTCTATGCGCTGGTCGGCACCAGCCATTACCGTCGGCGCGGCCTGAGCTTCGACGGCGGCGCCGACATCGCCTGCCTGGACGATGATTTCAGCGAGGGCGCCGCGACGGGCATCCGCCGGTTCCGGCAGGGGACGATGGCGGCCAAGCTGGGTGTCGTCGCACCTGCGCCGGGCACGGTCGCCCCGGCCGACTGGCACCGGCTGGCAAGCCCGCGCGGCGCGTTCGATCTGGTTGCGGCGCTGCTCGCCGAAGGCGGGCTCGGCCGGATCGAGAGCATCTGGCCCGGCCCGGACGATCATGCCGAACTGACCGCCTCGGCGCATCAGGCCGATCCCAACGGCGCCCAGGGCGCGAACGAGGCGATCGCGCTTGCAGGGATCCTCGACACGCTCGGCGCGTCGACCTGACGCGCACGGAGCACGGTGCGAGGATCAGGGATTGCGAGCCGTGGCAGGACGACACGACAGTCGGTTAGCTCATCTTTATCCGCGCCGGCAGGCGAGCACGGTCCAGCGGCCGGTCGAGCGGACGGTGTGCACGTTCCAGGTGATCGCCGTCGCGTCCAGGAAGCGGCCGTGAATGTGCTCGGCGTGCTGCGCGAAATCGTAGAAGGTGATGCGATGGTGGGCGAGCACGAGCGTGCCGCCGGGCCGGAGACGCTGCCTGACCTGTTCGGCCAAGGCGGACATCGCCCGCCGATCCAGGTAGTATAGCAGCTCGGCGACTACCACCGCGTCATAGCGGGAGCGCGGCGGCGCTTCCGGCACCGCGAGCCGGATCGCGCGGGCGCGTGGCGCTTGGTCCGCGATCGCTTGCGCCACCAGCCGCGTTCCCTCGGATGTTGCCTCTGTCGCGTCGAGCCGCAGGCAGCGGCGGGCCAGCTCCCTGCTGTTCGATCCGTTGCCGGCGCCCAGCTCCAGCACGCGGCCGGTCTTGCCGGGGGGAAGGGCGTGAAGGATGGCGCTCCGCTTCAACGCCTCGTCGCGATCGCTCCATGTCGACCAGGGATCGTCGTCGCCGGCGAACTTGGCTTCGAAGCCGGCGAGATCGATCGGCTTCATGCGAGCAGCGCGAAGCGTTCGACCGGCCGCACGAAGAGGCACAGGTGGCGCGCGGTCAGCGCGAAGCCGCCTTCCGCGTCGGTGATCGTTCCGGTCTGCGTGCGGTAGCTGCGCACCGCCCGACGCTTCCCACTCATCTCGCGGCAGGAGAGCGCGACGCCGACGCCGCGTGCGGGACGGGCCGCATCCTCCGGCCATATCCGATAGCCGATGCGGCGTTCCCCGCGGCGAGGCAGCCGGGCGAGCGCATGCGCGACGGCTTGGTGGTCGCCATGGGCGTCGCCGCGCACAGGTCGGACGATCAGGTCCGGCGGCGGACAGCGCCGCAGCGCGCGGCCGATCGCGCGCGCCACCTGGTCCGGTTGAGTTGCCAGCTGACCGTCGGGCAGCGCAAGGAAGCGAATGCGGGTTGGCGGAACCGACAGTTCCGCCATCGCGCGCAGCGTTTCGCGGCGACGCTCGCGTGCGAGCCGCGCCGGCGGCCAGCTCCGGCTTGCCGGGTGCGATGCCGAGCCGTCGCTCACCACGATCAGCTGCAGCCGCGCACCCTGCCTCAGCAGGGAATGCATCAGGCCCCATGCGCCGATCACCTCGTCGTCGGGATGGGGCGCCACCACCAGCACCCGGCGCGCGTGGAGGCGCTTCACAGGCCGGGCACCAGCAGGCCGGCCGCGACCGCCTCGCCGGCCCGCCGCCGCTGCGCGTCTGGGGCGGGCTGGCGAAGATAGACGGTCAGGTCGGTGAGCGGCTGCGCCGGCGGATGTTCGACGAACATCGCGGCCACACCGGCGGCAGCCTGCGCCAGCGTCAGCACCCGCTCGCCCGCCTCATACACCGCCACGCGAGCTGCCGCGACGTGCGCCAGCGTGGCCGGAACGTCATTCTTGTCCCACGCTCGCGCGGCGGCGGCGACGGCACCGGCGCCCGCCTGCGCCGCGAGGTAGAGGTCGGCGAGCCGCGCGCTCTGATAGGGATCGTCGGCGCGATCTTGGTCCACCAGATGCTCGCGCACGTGATCGACGACCGACGCAACACCGCCCGCCTGGACTGCGGCGAACCGCAGCGCGCCGCCGCTGAACCAGGGTTCGCGGACATAGTCGCCAGGCTCTCCGATCAGGGAAAGCGCCTCCCGAGAAGCGTCCTTCCACCGCACCAGGTGCGTTTCTGAGCGCTGCATGCCAGTGACGCGCCACCAGGAGCGGTCGATTTCGGGAGCGGCTTCGGCGAGGTCGACGAGGATGAGCTGGCGACCGCCGGCCGCGTCGACCGTGATCAGCGCGTGGCTGAGGATGCCGGCGCCGGAGGCGAACGCCTTGCCTCCGGACAATCGTCCATCCACGAACCGCGCCGGATCTCCCGGCGCGTCAGCGTTCCACACGCCGAAGATGCCGCCGTCGCGAGCAGTCGCCTGCGCCGCGATGCGCTGTGCGGGCGAGCCGTGACGCGAGATGATCTGCAGCGCATCGACGTGGCCCTCGAACAATCGCCCGAGCGGCAGGTCGCGGCGGCCGACGGCATAGAGCAAGCGGAGCAGCCGCAACCATTCGCTGCCGTCCGCCGGATCGTCCAGCCTGACCAGCTCCGCCGTCAGCGAGGCGAGCGTCGCGCGGTCTATCGCCGGCTTCACGCCACACCTTCCAGCGGCAACTGCTCGAGCGCCGGCAGCAGCAGCGCGGCATGGCCGAGGCTGACGCTCCGCATGCCGCCGGGTGGCGTGCCGACGATGCGTGCCGCGAACGCCTCGCCGTTGCGGCACTCGGCGGCGACCTGATCACCTCCGCCAAAGGCAGGCTCAGGCGAGAGGCCAGACGCCCGTAGTCGCCCGCCCGGTGGAGCTGGCGGGCCTGCGCCTGCATCCGGAAACGCCACACCTCGTCGCCGGGATGGGCAACCATCGGCGGCGGCGCACCGTCGTCGAGCCGGGCGAGCGCCGTGGCGAACCCGCCATCGACCCGACCGCGCCGACGGGTCGACGTCTCAACGACCACCCTGGCGTCGCGCCTGAGGCGAAGCCCGGCGCGTGCCGCCGCATCGCAGAGGATGGCGTCTTCCCCGCTCCGCACCGGCGCGAAGCCGCCGAGGCGGCGGTAGTCGGCGGCGCGGATCGCCAGGCTCGCCGCGCTCGTCCAGTGATGCGTCGGATGCTGCTCCCAGGCGACCGGATCGATCGCGCGGCGCAGGGCGTGGAGCCGATCGAAATAGGCGTTGGTGCGATCCTGGTAGTGAGAAGATCGTCCGGCTACCGGCACGATCCGGCCGGCCACCAGGTCCGCGGCAACAAGGGCGGTGCGGTTGTTGGCGATCCAGTCGGGGCGGGGCTCGCTGTCGGCATCGGTGGTGAGGAGGACACCTCCAGACGCGGCCATTTCGGCAAGCGCCATTGCGCGCCCGCGGGCCAGCCCCGCATTGGGAGGCCCGCCCCGCGCGCAACACTCCGATTTGATAGGGTAAGGGAGGCATCCGGCGAGCGCCCTAGCCACCGTCTCGCTACCGTCGTCGCAATTGTCGAAGAACAGGCACAGCGTGAAGCGGCCGGCATCGATCTGCCGGGCGAGTGCGATAAGCATGCGAGGCAGAAGAACCGCCTCGTTCCGCACCGGAACTCCGATCGCTACCGCATCGAACCTGCTCACCGCTGTCTAGTCTCGGGGTCCATCCAGCGTCTCTGCAAGCGAGGGAATTGCCTGCTGAAGCAGGACGGTGCGCGCGATCCGGATCGGGGTTGCTGCCCCGTCAGGGGCGAGGGCAGCGCGCGCCTTACTTCTCGGTGTTGCCGGTTCCGGGCTTGGTCGTCTTCGGCGCCTTGCCGTCCTCGACCCGGCCCTCGTTACGCAGGTCCCGCCCTTCCTGAGCCTTTACCTGGCTCTCCGGCGACTTGCCGTGCTCGTTCGCTTCTTCCTTCACGAACCCGGCGGCTTCCTTGATCTCGCCCTTGATCCCCATCTCTCATCCTTTCGCTTTGTCCGGCCGTGGTTGGTCGCGACGCCTGTAAAGCGCGGCGGCCGCAGCTTTGCTCCATTGCTCCTTTAGAAAAGTGCCCGGCGGCGCGACCTATCCGGCCGCGCTCGGTGCTCTGCGCGGAGAGCTCGCCGCGTCGGACAGTAACGGCGAGTAGCCGCGCCTTGATCGCAAACAACCATCAGAGTAAAAGTTCGGGATCATGCGATGATGCATCGCTCTCGGGAGAACCGCCTTGGCATCGTTAGGTGGATTTCTGGCGGTCTCCTACCTTTCCGAGAAGGTGTTCACAGATGCGCTCGATGCAATTTGGCGCACGAACTGGGAGGATGCGGGTGGCGCGGCTCAGTGGAGTAGGGACACCCCCTTCGGAATCTTGGAACCGCCGCCGGATGTCCCGCCGCCGGGGGAAGCCGCCATGCCGCAGGCCGGCCCGGGAGACGCGAGCGCGCGGCTGATCGTCGATGCGGCGAACCTGATCCTCTACCTCGAGGCCAATGCCAGGCTCGCGATCCAGACGGCGATCGCGACCAGGCCCAACATCCATCCGAATGTCGACGCGCTTCGGGTTTCGCTGGAAGACGACACGCTCGTCTTGAGCACCAGCGGCGCCATCGATGCGCCCGATCCCCTGCCGGGCAACTTCCCGTTTACGGCGAACGTGCGGATCCGGCCGTTCATTCCGCGCAACGCCCGGACCCTCTATGCGAGCATCAAGCCGGACGTGCAGGTGGACACGCCGTTCTTCATCCGGGTGCTCGCGGCGATCAAGGATCTCTTCGGCGGCGACACCTTCGCCCAGCTGAAGCGCGCGAACGAAAGTGCGATGGCGATCCTGTTCGGGGTGAAGATCGAAACGAAGGTGCCGGATGCCTTCGGCCTGTACGCGAGGCTCGAAGGCTGCCAGCTGTCGATCCGGCCCGACTTCGTCGGCCTCTTCGGCGAGGCGGCGATCTCGACGACATTTTCCGAGTCCGATCTCGATCCCACGCCGGCCGTGTTCAGCTTCGTCGGCATCCGGGAGCGGTTTCTCCGGCTGAAGCTGTCCAGTCGAAGGCTGATCGCCGACCCCAGCTTTCGCATCCGATACCGGATCATGCGCGGCTCCAGCGGCGCGGAGCTCGGGTCGGGAGCGATCTGGTCGGGAACGGACGAGCCGTTCAGCGCGGCAATCGACATGTGGGACGATGCCAACGTCCAGGAGACGTCCTATGCCATAGATCTCGTCGCCGAGCGGCCGCCCGGCAACGTGGTCGCGCACAAGGTCCAGCAGGTGAAGGTGATCGATCCGCTCGACCGGTCGCATCCGTTCGTGCGCTGGCGCAAGCAGCATTATTACACGCCGACCGCCACGGGATTTGACAGCCAGCCGCTGACGATCCTGTCAGCCATCCATCGCACGGGAGTGCGGGAGCGTTGCAAGTTCTGCGACCTGCGCGAAGGTCGCTTCGACACGCCCTATGTGATGCAGCCGCTGGACCAGGTGCCGGCGCCCGAAGAGGCCGGCTTTTCTACCCGCCTCTGCAAATACTGCTTCCCGCACCAGTAGAAGCGTCGCGCGAGACGGGCGTCGCGATACCGCGACGTGGAAGCGACACCGCGACGATCAAGTGTGAGACGCGCCGGCAGCTACCAGCGCGTCTCGCTACATTCTGATTAGACTAAATGGTCTAACAACAGATTTCCGGCGATGACCTGACATCTGAGAACCGACAAAGATGGATCTGATGAACCAACGATGAGGAGAACGATCCGCGAGATTTTTCGACAGCTCTTATTGTTGACCTCGAGTTCCGAAGAGACCCGCGTTACTGCGGTATCATAGGGCGGCGCCGCCTGTCCAGATCGCGCTTCCGTCCAGGCCGCGCCGGCCGTCGTCAGTGCGCCAGCTCCGCGCGAAGGTCGCGGGGGGCCGACCTGGGCGACGATGAGCGATGGTCCGTCGGCCACATCGCGGGCCGCGGCAAGCGCGGCGTCGAACGCGGCGGTGGTGTCCGCTGGCTGCGCGAACGGCACGCCCATGCTTTGGGCGAGCTTGACGAAGTCCCAATGGTTGAGCGCGACATAGGCCTTGGGCGGCGTTGCCGGCGTGGCGAAGAAGCGCGGGTCGAGCAGATATTGCTCATAGCCGTAGATGCCGTTGGCGATCACCACGATCACCCTATTGCGGCGGTAATGGACCATGGTCGAAAGCGCCTGCGCGGTCATGTGGAAGCCGCCATCGCCGCAGACCACCAACGGCCGCCGCGCCGATCCGAACGATGCGCCGACCGCGGCCGCCACCGAGTGGCCGATCGATGCCCAGACGCCGCCGCACAGGAAGCCGTCCCGGCGCTCACCGGCAGATCGGCGGCCGAATAGATGCAGAGGAAGGTGTCGGGCACGGCGATCCAAGAAGGATCGAGCGCTGCGCCGATGCGGTCGAACACCTGGGCGTAGGTAAGTGGTCCGGCGCCCCCGCCGGCGGGCGGGGCGGCGCCTTGGCCGCCTCGGCGACCAGCGCGGCGACTAGCGCGCCGGTCTCGGCATCCTGCTTGGGCGCGCCCTTGATCCGGACCGGAACCCGCGGCTTCCAGCGATCGTTGAGCATCCCCAACGTTTTATCGGAGCTACTACATGACGGATTTCGCAACCCTGGCACGCGGCGCCGCGCTCTCGGCCGCGCTGCTGCTCGCGGCGGCGCCCGCTCTCGCCGAGGGCAAGGCCGATCGTGCCCGTGCTGCCATCGCCGAGGCGACCGGCAAGGTCGATGCCGCCAACAAGCTCGGCACAAGCGGTGACGCGCCGCGCACCCAGGCGGAGGCGCAGGCCGCGCTCCGCGCCGCCAAGGAGGATCTGGCGAGCGGCCACAAGGAGCGCGCCATCAGCGACGCCAACCGCGCTTCGATGCTCGCCGACACCGCCATCGGCGAAGCGCAGCGCAACCGCGCCGCCGCCGAGAGCGCGCATCGCGCCGATGCCGAGGCGACCGCCGCCGCCGCCCAGCAGGATGCCGCCGCCGCAAATGCGCGCGCGGATTCGGCCGAACAGGCCGCTGCTGCTGCTGCTGCCGAAGCGGCTGCGGCGCGTGCTGCCCCGCCGCCGGCACCGCCTGCGCCGACGACGAC
>CAXTTP010000106.1:0-8858 GCA_964247195.1 uncultured Sphingomonadaceae bacterium | reverse complement strand
GCTCAAGCGGATCCGATTTCACTTCGTACATAAGTGTCTCCTCAGCAAAGGCCCCGTCCCGTCCTCGGGAGCGGGTTCGGGGTTGGGAGGGATCGGGCACTGCGATGCAGCCCCTCACGCCTCCCGCTCGTCCAGCGCATGCACCCGCGCGAGCGGCTGCATCGGGAATGTCACCAGCGAGATCTCGACGAGATCGAGGTCGGTCAGCTCGCGCACCGCGCCGCGCGCCGCCGAACGCACGCGGTAGCCGAAGCTCAGGCCGCCGACGGCACCGTCGCGGAGCAGCGTCGCCGCCTCCCGGCCCGCCGCAGACCGGTCGCAAAGACGCCCGATCACGCGCAGGCCGCGGTCGTCCTCGGCGATCGTTTCGATCCGGCCGATCGGTGCGCCGTCGCGGTGCTGCCACAACAGCGGCACCCGCTCCGGTCCGGCCTTGACGGCGCGGGCGAAGGCGCCACGCCGCACGACGTCCCCGCCGCGATCGGTGCGGTCGAACACTGCCGCGTAGCCGGCGAAACGCAGCGCCTTCATGATGCCTGGATCCGGCCGACGAAGCCCAGCTTCACCGCCAGGCCGAGCATCAGCAGTGCCAGCCCGATCCGCACGAGCCAGGCGACCACAGTCGTCCGCGCCGTGCGCTTGGCATCGCGCCACGCGCCGAGCAGTTCGCGCAATTCGTCGAGATCGTGCCGCGCGCGCGGATCGGCGAGCCCCAGCCGTTCGAGGGCACGCCGCGCGCCGAGCTCGCTCGCCTCCTCGGTGAGGGCACGCAGGGTAACGAGGTCGGCGCCGCGATCGCGCGCCTGTTCGATCAGCCGGGCGAGCACCGCCGCTCCATCGTCGAGATTCATGGCTTGTTCTCCGCGAAGCCGAGCATCGCGCGCTTCTCGGCGTCGGTCAGGAAGTCGGCGTCGGAGAGCTGCGCCCACAATCGCTCGCGATCCGCCGCCAGCGCCGGCACCCCGTCGAGGTCGAGCGTCAGGGTGAGTTCCGGCCGCCAGCTGCGCAGCCCCTGGGCGACGCCACCGAGGATCTTGCCGGCGAGCGGCAGGATCGTCAGCCGCCACAGCGCCCGGTTCGCCTCCGAGTAATTGGCACAGGTGTTGTCGCCCGGCAGGCCGAGCAGCATCGGCGGCACCCCGAAGGCGAGCGCGATTTCGCGCGCCGCTGCGGCCTTGAGGCCGACGAAGTCCCTGTCGGCCGGAGACAGGCTCATCGCCTGCCACTTGAGCCCGCCCTCCAGCAACATCGGCCGCCCGGCATTGGCGCTGCCGGCGAAGCTCGCCTCCATCTCGGCGCGCAACCGGTCGAACTGCTCGGCAGAAAGCGCCGCACCGGGCTCGCCGGGATCGTAGACCAGCGCGCCGGAAGGCCGCGCCGCATTGTCGAGCAGCGCCTTGTTCCAGCGCGTCGCGGCATTGTGGATCGCCACCGCCCCGGCGGCGGCGCCGAGACAGCCGAGGCCGTAATGGTCGTCGATCGGGTGCATCGACTTTAGGTGGACGATCGTCGGCCGTCCCAAGCCGTTGCGGGCCGGAAAGCGCGTCGTGCTTTCGCCCGCCTTGTAGACATAGGCGGCCGGCCAGCCGCTCGCGTCCGGCTCGATTGCCACCCGCTCGGGCCGGAGCGCATAGAGTTCGGCCGGCGCGCCGTCTGCGTCGCAGAGGATCTGGATATAGGCGTTGCCGTGGAGCAGCAGGTGGCTGGCGGCTGTCTCCATCAGCCCCTGGCCCGCGCTCGTCGTGCGCAGCAGTGCCTCGGCGGCCTGATCCTCGGTATTGGCGTAGAACGGCGCGCCGCCGCACCCGTCCGCCACCATCCGCACCGCGCGCTGGGCGACGGCGTTGCCAAGGTAGGCTTCGCGCACCTGCGCCTCATAGCCGCGCGGCCACTCGCCCGAGACGATCGTCCCGAGCATCGAACGCACCAGCGCCGGCCGCGCCCCGGCGGGCGCAGCCTTCCGTCCGAACAGCCGCATGTTTTTCTCCAGTGAAAAGGAGCGAGCGGCTAGAGCCGCCGCAGTCCCGGCCGCCCGCGGCGCCCCAGCATCAACTCGGTCATCGCCCACACCAGGGCGTCGGCGCGATCCGGCGACCGTCCCGGCCCGGCATAGCCGCCGCCGGCGACCAGACCGGCCATCTCGTCCTCCAGTTCCGGGAACGCGCCGACATGGAAGGCGCGTCCCGCCTCGTAGAGCGCCGCCACCGGCTCGGCCCGCGCGCTCTTGCCGCGCGAGGCGTGCACCAGCTTGACCGGCAGATGTCGTTCGGCCGCACGCAGCACGGTTTCCACCATCGCTCCGCCATTGTTCGCCTCGGCGACGATGCGGTCGGCACCATGGCGGGCCGATGCCTCCGCGACCGCCGCCGCCCATCGTTCCGGGCCGGCGCCGGCGATGCTGGCATCCTCGACGACATAGGCCGCGCCGTCTTCGACCAGTGCGACGACGACGATGCCGCAGGCATCGCCGCCGATCCCCGCCGGCGGGTCGACGCCGACCACCACCCGCTGCGGCGGCGGGCAAATGCGGGCGCGGCAGCGCTCGATCAGCGCGCGCGTCCAGAGCGCGCCGTCGACCTCCTCGATCAGTTCGCCGTCCAGCTCCTGCCGGCCGAGTCGGGTGCCGGCATAGGCGTCGCGCATCGCCGCCAGGAACGCCGGCGGCAGGTGCGCGCGATTGTCATGCGTGCGCCCGCGCGTCACCGCCACGCTCGCGTCCGCCATCAACGTCCGCAGCAGCGGCACCGGCCGCGGCGTCGTCGTGGCGACGATCCGCGGCCGCTCGCCCAGCCGCAGCCCCATGTTCAAATTCGCCCAGACCGCCTCGCCCTCCGGCCATTTGGCGATCTCGTCCGCCCAGGCATGATGGTGCTGGGGACCGCGCAGGCCGTCGGGTTCCGCAGCCGAATACAGAAACGCCTGCGCTCCCGTCGGCCAGCGCAGGCGACGGAGCGACGGCTCGTAGGTCGGCCGCAACCCGGGCGGCGCGATCGCCAGCAACCCGCTCTCGCCCTCGATCATCACCGCCCTGCCCTCCGCGGCGGTGGCGGCGACGAGCGCGATCCGCAATCGCCCGTCCGCCTCCGCCAGGCCGCGCACCCATTCGGCGCCGGCCCGGGTCTTGCCGAAGCCGCGCCCGGCCAGGATCAGCCAGGTCCGCCATGCGCCATCCGGCGCGCTCTGCGCCGGCCGGCCCCAGAACATCCAGCTCACATCGACGGTCGGCAGGTCGGCCGAGCGGAGATGATCGATCACCTGCGCGCGCTCGGCCGGGGCGAGCATCGCGATCTGCTCGGCGAGCGACCACATCGTCTATTCCCCGGCCGCCGCATCGTCGCCGAGCCGCCGGCCCATCTCCGCCAGCTTGTCGAGGATGCGCTGGCGGACCTCGGCGGGATCGCTCTGCTGCGTCGCCGCCGGCGCGTCGCCCATCACCGCCGTGCGGTGAAGCGTGAGCAGCGTCATCGCCTGCCGGTCCGAATATTCGGTGACCACGCCGACCTGCTGGCCGCCGTGGAAAACCGGCTTCTGCGTGCCGTGCATCGCGCGCTCCAGCATCATCAGCTCGAGGCGGGCATAGCCCTCGCGCAGCGCCGCCTGCCATTCGGCGCGAAACTCGGGCGATCGCTGCCGGAGCCGGTACACTGCCGATTCCGACATCCGGCACGCCCGCGCCGAGGCGCTGACGTTGGAGGTCGCAGCGAGGCTCGCGAGAAACTTTGCCTTTTTCAACACGGTCCACGCCGCGCGCTTGCGCGCGCGCTTCGCCGCGGGCGCACGGCACACCCGCAACGGCACCACCTTCCGCTCGGTCATCACGGCTCCCGGAAACGATAAAGGGCCGGCAGCGGCAATCCGCTCCGGCCCTCGACGCTATTTCTCAGCTTGCCCTGTTTGTACCTTAACAGCGTGTCCCTGTCAACACTCAATAGCCGATCTGGTTAGATGGCGATCATCACCTCGTTGCGCCGAAGCGGCCCGGGGATCATCGGGGAATTGTAGAAGGCGTGCTCCGCCGGAGTGGCCGCCGCCTGCCCCCGCCCCTCCATCCAGGCGCGCAGCTCCGCTTCCTTGCGGGCGAGCATCGCATCGTTCGCACGACCCGCGAAGCGCAGCGCGGCCACCTTGCGCTGCGGAAGCTCGGTCAGCTCCACGCCGGCGCCCGGCGTCGGCAGCGACGATCGTGGCAGCGCCGCCGGCATCACGAAACGCACCCGCCAGCCCGCTTCCGCCGGTGCCGCGAGCACGGGCGCGGTCATCGCGATCTCCTCGCCCTCCCGCGATTCGGCAAAGATATAGTCCGCGAGCAATCCGAAGCCGTTGTTCAGCGCCCGGCCGCGATCGCCCGGCTGCAGGGTCTCTGCGACCACCAGCGGGGGATAGGCGCGGATGGAGAAAGCGCCGTCCCGCTCGACCTCGACGTAGCGCGCGCGTTCCGCCGCGAGTTCGCGCGCATAGAACCAGGTGGCACCGCCGACCACCGCCGCTCCGACCGCCGCCGCTATCCTGCCGGTCCTGTCCATCCGCCTTCTCCGATCAGGACGGCAATGCGCCGCCCGGTCAGTCGTTCCCGGATCGTCAGGCGGCGATCGCCTCCAGCGCCTCGGTCGATTGCAGCCAGCGCGCCTCGGCCGCGGCCAGCCGCTCCTCGACGGCGGCGCGCTCGCGCATCAGCTCGGTCATCGTCCGCTTCGCGTCGGCCGGAGCGGCCGAGGACGGATCGAACATCGCCCGGTCGATCACCGATCGCCGTTCACCCAGCCGCGCCATCTCGGCCTCGGCGTCCTTGACCGCCTTGCGCAAGCCGGCGTTGCGCTCGCGCGCCTCGGCCGCCGCGCGCCGATCCTCCTTGCGGTTCTGGCGCGACGCGCTGCCGCCCTCGGCTGAGCCGCCGCCCGACTTGCCGAGCACGAAATCGGTATAATCGTCGAGCGTGCCGGCGAACTCCTTCGCGGTCCCGCCGTCGACCAGCAGCAGCCGGTCCGCGGTCAGCTCCAGCATGTGCCGATCGTGGCTGACCACGACCACCGCGCCCTCATATTCGTTGAGCGCCTGCACCAGCGCCTCGCGCGTATCGACGTCGAGATGGTTGGTCGGCTCGTCGAGGATAAGCATGTGCGGCGCGTCGCGCGTGATCAGCGCCAGCGCCAACCGCGCCCGCTCGCCGCCGGAGAGACTGCCGACCTTCTGCGTCGCCTTGTCGCCCGGGAAGCCGAACCGGCCGAGCTGCGCGCGCACGGCGGCCGGCGTCGCGCCCTTCATCAGCCGCGTCATATGCTCGAGCGGCGTGTCGCCGGTGTCCAGCTCCTCGACCTGATACTGAGTGAAGTAGCCGACCTTCATCTTGCCGGACGCCGCCATGCCGCCCTCCTGCGGCGTCAGCTGCGCCGCCAGCAGCCGGGCGAGCGTGGTCTTGCCGTTGCCGTTGCGGCCGAGCAGCGCGATCCGGTCGTCGGGATCGAGCCGCAGGTTGAGCTTCGACAGGATCGTCGTCTCACCGTAGCCGACCGCCGCCATGTCGAGCGTGACCAGCGGCGGACGCAGCGGCTCGGGGCTCGGAAAGGCGAAAACCAGGCTCGGATCGTTCGCGGCCTCGGCGATCGGCTGCATCTTGGCCAGCGCCTTGGCGCGGGACTGCGCCTGCTTGGCGGTGGAGGCGCGTGCGCTGTTCCGGGCGATATAGTCCTGCAGCTTGGCACGCTGCTTGGCCTGGCTTGCGCGCGCAGATTCGAGCTGCGCCAGCCGCTCGGCCCGCTGTCGCTCGAACGCGTCGTAGCCGCCGGGATAGAGCGTCGTCTGGCCGCCTTCGAGATGGAGGATGTGGTCGACGACGTTGTTGAGGAAGTCGCGCTCGTGGCTGATCACGATCATCGTCGCGCGATAGCTCTTGAGAAAGTTTTCGAGCCACAGCACCGCCTCGAGATCGAGGTGGTTGGACGGCTCGTCGAGGAGCAGCAGGTCGGGGCCTGAAAAGAGCAGCGACGCGAGCGCGACGCGCATCCTCCAGCCGCCCGAGAAGCTGTCGAGCGGCGAATGCTGCATCGCCTCGTCGAAGCCGAGACCGACGAGGATCCGCGCCGCCCGTGCCGGCGCGCTGTGCGCCTCGATCGCGTTCAGCCGCTCGTGGATCTCGCCGATGCGGTGCGGGTCGTCGCTATGCTCCGCCTCGTCGAGCAGCATCGCGCGTTCGGTGTCGGCGGCGAGCACGGTCTCGAAAGGCGAGGCCGGGCCCGCGGGCGCTTCCTGCGCGACATAGCCGATGCGGGTGCCGCGCGGCATCTCGACCGATCCCAGGTCCGGATCGAGCAGGCCGGTGACGACGCGCATCAGCGTCGACTTGCCGGCACCGTTGCGGCCGATGAGGCCGATCCGGGCGCGCGGCGGCAGCGCCGCCGAGGCGCGGTCGAGGATGACGCGCCCGCCGAGGCGCACCGTGATGCCTGCTAGGTTCAGCATGCCCGCGCCCTTAGCCGATGCCGTAGAAATCCGCTACCCGGTCCAGCGCCATCAGCAGCACGAGCTTGCCCGCCCGCCTCGGCCAGCCCAGCGCCTGTTCCGCGCCCTCGAGCCCCTCGCCGGCGCACGCGACCCGCCAGAGCACGTCGCGCAGGCCAGGACCGGCCGCGTCCAGCGCTCCCTCCATGCGCTGCTTGGCCGAGATCTGGGTCAGCGTCGGGTCGAGTGCCCGGCCGGCGCCGCGCCGGCCGCCGGAGGGCGGCGCCTCGTCCCAGCGCATCGTCACCCGCGCGCCGAGCCCGGCCAGCTCCCAGTCGGCGCGCAGCCGTTCCCCGGCATCGAACTGGCGCGCGCTCACCAGTCCGCGCGCATTCAGCCAGCCGAGCGGCGATTCCGCGAGGTTGACGGTCACGCTGCGCGCGGGGCCGCCGCCAGCCTTGGCCGGCGGCTCGCCATCCTGCGGCAGGGATCGTTCCGCGAGCAGCCGGTTGGGCAGATCGGGCCGGGCGGCGCGCGCGCTCCAGCCGCGGCCGGCTGCGGTCAGCACCAGCCGGCCGGCCTCCTCGCGAACCAGATCGCGCCGCTTGAGATCGGCGACGAGGCTCTCCGGGGCGATGAGCGTGCCGGCGGTCCAACCATCGCCGCTCCGGCGAAGGCTGCGGCCCTGATCGAGCGCCGCGATCACGCGGCGAGCATGGGTTCCTAATGGTTGCATTGTTGTGAAGGCTTCTCCGAATCCGAGCCATTCACTTGTCATTTCAAGGACATTGTAGGACAGCCCTAACCATAGGGGTGGGGTTTGAACCATGATCACCTGCATACGGGAGGTTAGGCGCGCCAAGGGGCTGACCCTCCAGGACGTCGCCGAGCGGTGCGATCCGCCGACGACGCCACAGACGATCGGCCGACTCGAAACAGGAATGCGAACGGTTTCCGTCGGTTGGCTGAACCGGATTGCCGATGCGCTCGGCGTGACCGGATCCGATCTCGTCCGGTTGCCGTCCCGCAGCGATCTGCCGGTCGCCGCCGTGCTCGGCGCGCACGGCGCCCATGCGCCCCGCCGCGAATCGGTGGTGATGCCGCCGAAGCCCGGCACTGGCCTGCTCGCGGTCACCGTCGAGGCAGGCGTCGGCGAATATCGCGCCGGTGACGAGATCTGGTGCGAGCGCGTCGACTCCAACGAATATGGTGGCGCGCTCAATCGCGACGTGCTGCTGCCGCGTCCGGCGGGGCGCTTCCTGTTCGGCCGCCTGATCGGCCGCGAAGGCGGCAAGCTCCACCTCCTGCCGCTCGGCGCCGGTGCCCGCCAGCAGGTCGTGGTCGATCCGCCCTGGCTTGCCGTCGCCTCGCGGCTGGTGCGCGCGCTCTAGCGCGATTTACGCTGCACGGAACATGCAGCGGCCCGCGGAAACGGTGACCACAAGGGATCGCCGCCCGCAGCATCCGAGCCTTGCCGCTGTCGGCGTGACGTGGCATCGCCGGCGCGCGGGCGGTTAGCTCAGTTGGTAGAGCATCTCGTTTACACCGAGAGGGTCGGCGGTTCGAGCCCGTCACCGCCCACCACCGCGCGTTCCATCAGGGCCGGGTGACGAGCACTCGCTGCAAGGCGGAAAGATAGCTGATCATTCCGGCCGCCGCCTGATCGGTGAGCTCGATGAACACCCGCCTGCCATCGGTGCTGTCCGCAACGCGGGCAAACAGCTTGCCGTCGGTGAGCGTCTTGATCCAGCGCAGCGCCGTCGTCGGCGGCACCGCAGACGCGATGCACAGGCTGGAGACCGCCACCGCCCGTCCCTCGAGCCGCGCCGCGGTGAGGTCCAGCAGCATGTCCCAGGCCGGATCCGCGAACAGCTCGGGCGCGAAGAACTGGCTGCGCAGCCGCCGCGCGCGGATGAGCGCGCGGATCAGGGTGGCATCGACCGGCCACGCGCCGGGGTCGCCCGGCTGCTGCGACAACAACAGATGCTTCGGCCCATCCTCGGTCGCCAGGGTCGCCAATGTCCTGGCGATGCGCGCGACTTCCTCGGCGAGTTCCTTCAGCCGCGGACCAGCCCCCTCGGCGTTCACGTCGGACAATCGCGGCTGGCGGTGGACGAGCGCCGCGGCGATCGCCGCGACCCGATCGAACGGATCGGGAGCGCACAGCAAGGTCACGTCGCTATGCCCGGCCTGCGCGGCGGCGACGTCGATGAGGTGCGGCGGAAGGACGATCACGCTCGCATGGCGGCCGCTTCGCGCGCCCTCGTCGAGGCAGCGCAGCAATTCGTCGAGCGAGGAGCCGTCATCCCTGTCCACATCGAGCACGACGAGCGGGGTCGCGACCTGGCCCGCCAGCCGCGCCGTCGCGCCGGCCAGCGGCAGCGTCGCGGTCACCCGGCCACCGGCCGCGATCATCGCCGCCT